>CAZDMY010000096.1:0-6232 GCA_964506405.1 uncultured Dehalococcoidia bacterium
AAGATGACACGACTGACAGCACCGTTCTCACTGTCCATCCACAGGCTTAGTTGCCACGCTTATCCCGGTAAAACATTACATTGCTAAAGCGATCACGAAATTGCTATTGCACTGCGTTTATGTTTTAATTATTTTGTATTTACTTTTTGTAGACCGACTGCCATGGAGGATCCTGGAATGGGTAAGATGGAAGGTATGATAGCCCTGGTGACAAAAGCGGCCAACGGAATGGGCAGAGGGACTGCTATGCTGTTTGCATCTGAAGGCGCCTTTGTGGTTGTTGCCGATAGTGATGTCGAAAACGGCCAGGAAACGGTTCGCCGGATAGAAGAATCCGGGGGGAAGGCCGTATTCATGGAAACCGATGTCTCTCAGATTTCCGAAATTCAGATACTGATGCGAAAAGTCACTGAGGAATACGGCCACCTGGATACTGTTTCCTACTGCTGATGATCTGTTTCTTCTCATTTCATAGGCGCGTTAATGATTCTTAATCCCGGCGCTGTTGTATAGAGAGAGGGGCTTATTGTGGGGGTTAAGGCAGGCGAGATATGGGGTACCAGTTCGGACCGGCCTGATAAACATTCTCGCTGGCGGCATCAACTTGATATGCCCTCACATAATTGGCCGAAGTTCGCTTGGTTTCAGTATAAGTATGCAAAGCCCCGCCAATGTCAAATGAAAACGATTGCGCTGTCTCATACAGCAGTTCCGAATCGAAATAGTCACCTCCGCCTGCTGTAATGGCTTCCTCTATAATAGCGAACACAACTCGATGTGGGAATACGCTCAAATAACCGGACCCCGATCCTATAATCGATTCCGCTTCTTCAGGATGATACTCCATTAACAACTGCTGTGCAAAAACGGTATCCGCACACTCATCGGTCCACCAGGGTGTCGTTCGGAAGAGAATCATACCATCGATGGATTGCCACAGATCATATTTATCTATCAGATTCAGGAAAGCCATTTGCGCTTCGATACCGACGAACGTGGTGGAATAACCTTCAGCGGTATACTGATCCACAAAGGAATTCATTATCTGGGGCGGGATGATGTAATCGCAATCCTTCAGTGCCTCAACCTCAGCATCCCAGGTGAAGCTGAAATCAGTAATAAACTTACCCACCCATTCATACTTGTCGGGATTCTCATTGCAGTATGTTTGAGCCCCTTCCAGGGCGGTGTGCATGTAGGGTTCATTCCAGGCAGCGCCTCCGATTCTCGCCGGCCGGTCTTGCGGGAAATCCGGGTGGTTTTCGGCAATCCATTTCAATGCCGTATATGCCTGATCGTCATTATATGTAGTCACAGGACAGAAGGCATAGCCAGGCGGCTGCAACGCTTTCTTGCTGGGGGGGAAAGTGAAAACGACAATACCATCTTCATCAGCACGCGACCTGGTCGATTCGGCCACACCCGGCACACTGGTGACGATGAGATCAGCCCCGTTCTCAATCAGCCATTCATAGCCGACGATATACCGGGAGGGGTCCAGCCGGGTATCGTAATTGATGGTTTTCACTTGAAACGCGGAATCAACGTTTTGTTCGTTATGATAGCTTACCATATCCTCGAGTGCCATGTTGATGACAGATTGTGCACCTGAGGAAGGCCCCGTGGTATCGGTCAGATTCCCGATTGTAACCAGTATTCGCTCAGGCGATTGGGTTCTTGTGGGGTTCGGATTATCAGGACTGGGATTCGCTGTTTGCGTTGATTCAGCCCCCCCTCCGCATGCCATAAACGCAACAGCAAGCATTAACAGCAACGTAAATAGCACCAGGATTCTCAGTGTAGCCTCCAACCAACCACGGATTTATGACTGTATTTATTATTTCCAGGGAATTACCGAATACTACCAATGAGTAGTCTAGGATAAGGAATTTCATTTGTCAAATATTTATATTCTTCCTTACTCACGTTTAGACAGACGTTGATTTCACATCAGCAAACCCCTGTCCTGCTTGCATCCGCAGCACGCTCATCATAAGTAACTTCGGCTTCCGGTCAGGGGCCGTCCATACACAGGGAGACCACCCCTCAGGTAAGTATTTCGTTTGTCTACACGCGGTGGAAGAAGTGGGCGAAAAACAGTCATAAAATGGCCAATTCTCCTATTGCATCATGCTTATGCGCCAACTATAATTAGTGAAGTAATAAAGCGGGTGGGGATTGAATGCGATTACAGTTTTGGAAAAAACCTAAGAAAGACCAGATTTCAACAGTGCTGTATGTCTATGAGACGAATATCGGCCTGAAGAGCAAGGAGACACAGGAAAAGCGTAAATGGCAGGCCTGCGGTATGGGGGCCAAGAAGTTGCTTCAGGACTTGCAGTGGCTCCAGATGTTTGAAGTTGCCGATACACTGAACAAGGCTCGTTTGTGCCTGGAACTTGGGTTGCAACCCATGTTAACCATATGGGAAATCGAACGGGGGGCCGAAGCATCCGAGGAAGTAGTCCGAAAAGACTATGCCAAAGTGCAAGACCTGATCGACGATCTTCACTTTACATTGACGAAAGACACAGTGGATCTTTACATGAATTTCGATCGAGAGTTGCGCGGGTACCTTTCGTCGCTAGTGTATCCCCGGGAAAACTATGCCGGCATGTTCCATTTGCGTTACCGCGAGTGCATATCTACGGATCGTATTCTTAACCTCAAGGCACTTGGTGTGGAAGCGGAAACCTGGAAGCAGTTTCTGGAGGATTGCCGGGGTTACTGCAGTATGATGCTCGATCCCCAGGAAATCGATGAATTCTATGAGATCTTCAACGAAGCTACTTCCTATATGCTCGAGAAATACGACACCCTGGAGCAAGCCGGCATGGAAGCCCGGCTGGTCTAACCCTTCCCAACCTCTTCTGCAATCTCTGCTAAACTTTGGCCTTCATGATATAATGCCATAAAGCATACCCTTTGGGGTATTATCAAGAGGATTGTTATGCGCAGTGAAATCGAATCCGCCCTGAAAAACGTACAGGCAGACTACGTTGAAATCCGTATCGAGGAAACGGAATCTACCAGGATACAATACCGCGATAAACTGATTGAAGATATCGGCCGCACCACCGGAATGGGCGGTTGTGTTCGTGCACTTCATAAAGGGGGATGGGGATTTGTCTCCTTCAACAACATAGGAAATCTCGCTGAAAAAGTGACGCTGGCGATTAAACAGGCGCAACTGGCCGGAGGTCAGCCAAGTCAGTTGGCTCCGGCTGAACCGGTTTTAGATACGGACATCGTGATCTCGAAGGCAGACCCAACTACTGTAACACTGGCGCGCAAGAAAGAGATACTGGATGCTTACAACGATATTATATGGTCCGCTCCGAGAATCCAGACTTCCACGATCGGCTATTCGGATTCGCGAAAGAAAAAGGTATTTGCCAGTTCAGAGGGAAGCTATATCGAGCAAACCCGCCCGGATGTGACTCTTCGGCTTATGGCCGTGGCCCGTGATGGCTCGGAGGTGCAGCAGTCCCATCTGAGCCTGGGTAGCCTGGGGGAATTCGGGTTTGTGGAATCACTCCACGATCAGGTAGAGGAGATGGCCGAAAAGGCGTCGCGGTTGCTGGATGCGCCGCAGGTCAAGGGGGGAGAATATACTGTGGTTCTCGACCCTGTTCTTGCCGGGGTCTTCACTCACGAAGCCTTTGGTCACCTTTCGGAATCGGACCACGTTTACGAAAATGAGAAGCTTCGCGAAATCATGGTACTCGGGCGCCGTTTCGGGGAAAAGCATTTGAATATTGTCGACGGCGCCAGCGTCCCCGGTCTTCGCGGAAGCTATAAGTACGACGACGAAGGAATCCCGGCTTCGAAAACCTACCTGATTCGGGAAGGTATTCTCGAAGGCCGGCTTCACTCCCGCGAGACCGCCGCTAAGATGGGCGAGCAGCCAACCGGGAATGCACGGGCGATTAATTACCAGTATCAGCCCATCGTGAGGATGACCAATACCTACATTGAACCGAATGGCACTTCGTTCGAGGATATGATCAGTGATATTAAAGAAGGGGTTTATGCACGCAACTGGTACGGCGGGATGACCTCAATGGAGATGTTCACCTTCTCGGCCGGCGAGGCCTATATGATTCGAGACGGCAAAGTCGCTGAACTCATCCGTCCCGTTGTCCTCTCCGGAAACGTTTTTACCACGCTCGAAAATATCGATGCTATCGGGAATGACCTGGACATGAATGAGGGAGGTGGCTGTGGCAAGGGCGGGCAAAGTCCTTTGCCTGTTTCCAACGGCAGCCCGCATATCCGAATCAGGAATTGCCTCGTAGGCGGAGGATAGTCTCTGGCCATAACTTCGGAGTGCTGTCATGAAAAAACGCGGTAAGAAAGCCAAATGGCTGGTGCTTTCTTTGATACCGACCCTGGTAATCATCTTGGCCCTGCCTGTGATTACCTATGGGCAACCCGTTGTTGATAACGTCCCATCCGAAACAACATATAGTTACCCGCCGGCCGATGAGAATCTTGTAACCTTGTTTGTCAAAGATGCAGGGCGGGAGATCCTTTATGTCAATCCTCTGGCAAGCGGAAGTGGAAACGGAACGTCCTGGGAACATGCCTTTACCCATCTACAGAGTGCGTTGAAGGCAGCTGAATACGGGAATGATATCTGGGTGGCCTCCGGAACCTATACCCCGGTTCACCCCGGGAGTTCGGGAGAGCGGACTGACTCCTTCCGTATGAGAAACGGCGTTGGAATATTTGGCGGATTTCCCTCTACCGGCAGTCCTGGTTGGGAACAGCGGGACTGGGAAACCTGCAGGACTGTCCTTAGTGGTGAAATCGGGAATCCCGGTACGGCATCCGATAACTGCTACCATGTTTTCTATCACCCCGATGGTCTGGGCCTGGATAACACAGCAATCCTCGATGGATTCATCATCACCGGCGGCTTTGCGAGCGGCCCCGGAGCTTTTCACGTCGATGGGGGCGGGATGCATAACCGCCCTTATAATTCTCCTTCGATAAGGAACTGCCTTTTCACAAATAACAGTGCTCAAGGGGATGGCGGGGGAATATTCAACGATACGGCCTCTCCGACCATCATGAATTGTACTTTTTCGTTCAATCGATCCGGGTATTTCGGCGGCGGTATCGGGAATTACTATCACTCGAATGCCACTATTTCCGACTGTACGTTCAGGGAGAATCGATCCCCCTATGGAGGCGGGGTATGTAACAACTACTACTCTTCGGCTGTGGTAACGAACAGTACATTCGTTGATAACGCAGCTGAATCTGGCGCAGGTCTTCATAACCATTGCGATTCTAACTCTACGATCGCCGACTGCAGGTTTGCTGGCAACGATGCCAGTGGAAGCGGTGGCGGAATGGCCAACGGTAGCTGCACACCAACTATCAACGGATGCTTTTTTGCCGATAATCTTGCTCGCGGAAAAGATCTCAATGGCGGGGGAGGGATGTACAACTACGGTTCCTCTTCCCCAATTGTATCGAATTGCGCATTCTCCACCAACACTGCTTCCAATTTCGGCGGCGGGATATACAATCACACCAGTGGTTCACCTGATATCGTGAATTGCACAATGTATGGGAACACCGCTAATAACAATGGCGGTGCTGTATACAATCGGGAATCGACACCGAGTATCGTTAACAGCATTCTCTGGAACAACGATGCTCAATACGCTGGAGATGAAATCTATAACTGGGCTTCCTTCCCCATTGTCACCTATTGCGATGTTACCGGTGGTTACCCTGGCGAAGGTAATATCAGCGGAACACCGATGTTCGTCAACGCCGGAAGTAAAGATTTCCACCTACCACCATACTCCCCCTGTATCGACACTGGCAGCAACTCTGCTATATGGGATTTGGGGATTGCTGAGGATTTCGAAGGGGACGATCGTGTAGTGTGTTACCGGGTGGATATGGGTGTTGATGAGTGGTCTCTAGATTCCTGCTACGATCGGAATGATACCGGCAAAATTGAGTACGCTGAAATGGTTGATGCTCTAACGGATTATTTATCAGGAGACCTTCCCTACGGGCGGATCATCTGTGTTCTGATGGCATATTTGACTTCTTGATATTTAGTGATAGATTTGCGATCATGCCATCACTTGAAGAAAACGCCCGCCAGCTTCTGGATATCAACGCCAGACGCGGAGCTGGTTACTATTATACAGCCCCCTCCCAAAAGAAATACCCTCATCAGTGGTCCTGGGATTCCGCCTTTCAT
>CAZDMY010000096.1:6242-8547 GCA_964506405.1 uncultured Dehalococcoidia bacterium
CTTGCCAAAGAGGAGATTCTAACACTGCTATCGGCTATGACGCCGGAGGGATCATTACCTCATATCATTATCCATATGAATAAACGGGACGCATGGAAGGATCGCCTGTTTCGTTTCTACTGGCCTCAGCCCGGCCGGTCGCCACTCGTTCAGCCGCCTGTGGTGGCGCTGTCTGTTAAAAAGATCTGGGAAAAGACCGGTGATAGAGAATTCATCGAAAGAACGTTGCCATTACTTGAGCACCATTTCAAATGGCTTGCCGATACCCGCCGCTTTGGCGATTCCCCTCTGGTTTCGATCCTCTCTCCCTGGGAATGCGGAGTCGATCACAAACCAGGTTTCGATCCCCTGCTGGGCAAGCTGAGCAAATTGCCTTTCGGCAGGTATCTGGCCCTGTATTCGGCGGAGATGAAGCTGATCTTGCACCGGTTCGATTCCGAGACGATTTTGCGCAAGCGGTACTTCAACGTTCGGGAAGTGCTATTTAATACCGTGTATGCACTGGGGCTGGAAGCTCTCGGAGATGTATTTAGTGGACTCGGGGATGAACTGAAATCCCGGTACTACTACGATATGAACGAAACCGTCGAAAATGCCATCTGGCATGAAAGTTACGATCCGACCGCGGGCTTGTGTTTTGATATCGATGTGAATACGGGCAAGTTCCTGGCGGAACCCTCTGTCTCCTGCCTGATGCCCCTGGCTTTAAAGCGTGCGCCCGCGGAAAAGTATCAATCGCTAATCGGCCACCTGACCAATCCCGAGGAATTCTGGTTACCGTATCCGGTACCCTCCGTTCCCCGAAACGATTCAGCTTTTGAACCGCGTGACAAACGCTATCTCTGGCGGGGTCCGACCTGGATCAATACTAACTGGTTTCTGGTTGGTGGTCTGAAACGACGTGGGCACAGCGATCTGGCTGCCGCAATTGAGAAAGCCAGCAGACAACTTGCGATGGAATCGGGTTTCCGGGAGTACTACAACCCGATCACCGGGGAAGGTGGGGGCGAGAAGGGATTCGGCTGGTCCACCCTGGCTGCGATCATGTAGTTCCCGAATTGCGGTATTGACAAATACCTCACGGATGCCTAAAGTTTCAATTGCCAAATAAATTGTCTTTTGCCGTGAAATGTTTAAACGAATTGAAGCTGCACTTAATAGTTTCTTCTGTAAAATCGGCTCTACATGCCGTCCGGTTCCCGGAACGATGCTCCATCAGACAGGTAAAGTCATTCGCCGATCCCTGAGAGCACTTCGCAATTATTTTGTGACCGGATTGCTCCTGTCCATTCCTCTCCTGATTACGGTCTGGGTGCTTCTCTGGTTGTTCCATACCATCGACGGTGTGCTGAAGGACCCGATCCGCTGGATATTCGGCGAGTATTATGATGGGCTGGGCTTTGCCGCCATTCTTCTGATGATCCTGATCGTTGGGATTATCGGCAATCGGGTGTTTGGGAAAAGCCTTATCGGTTTCCTGGAGTTTCAGTTTTCGAAAATACCCGTGATCCGAGAGCTTTACAACGGTGTAAAACAGATACTGGAAAGCTTCACCCCACAGGAAAGCGGTAAATTCATCGAAGTGGTTTTCATTGAATTCCCCAGAAAGGGAACTTTCACACCGGGACTTGTCACCAACGTCGCTGTCGATGCGTCGGGAAAGAGGATCCTCAGCGTCTACGTCCCCACTGCGCCTAATCCGACCTCCGGATTCCTCCAGATACTACCTGAAGACCAGATCGTACCTACTTCAATGACCGTCGATGAATGCATGAAAATGGTCATCTCCGCCGGCAAATTCTCTCACACCGATGTCGGTGGCCTGAAACTGAAAGACCCATCGAATCTTGACTGAACTGCCGGTTTCCTTGAAGAGCCGGGAGCATTCCGATAGAATGAATGTAATGCGTTTGCGGAGTGTTAATGATGAAGATTCCACGATGTAAGGGGGCCAGAGACCTTTTGCCTGAAGACATGTTGAGATTCCGGCAAATTGAGGAGGCGTTTCGTAGCTTGTGCACCCTCTGGGGATATCAGGAAATTCGAACGCCAACCCTGGAATACCTCCACCTCTTCACTTCTGCGGGAACCCTTACCCCGGAAATGCTCAGCCGCGTATATACTTTCCTCGACTGGGACGGCTGGAGTGGCGAACGTGTTGTCTTGCGGCCGGACGGTACCATACCTACCGCTCGCTTTTATGTTGAAAATATGGCGGATTCTCCCCTTGCCCGGCTTTTCTATATTGAGAATATGTTCTCCTTCGAGGATACGGGCCAGAAATCCCGCGAGCGATGGCAATGCG
>CAZDMY010000097.1:0-8489 GCA_964506405.1 uncultured Dehalococcoidia bacterium
CTCGCGATGTCGCCCTTGCCCTTTCGCTAACCTTCGGCTCTGCGTATACCTGGTAAGAGGACTTTCACCTCTCTAGTTAAGTGCCATGCCCGGCACACACGCCAACTCGACTTGAGGCAAATCCTGAAGGTAAGGGCAGGGTTATTCATTCAGCGGAGCAGTAATGATAAGGTTGTCAAACATCGCTTCTGCGGTATTTGTGCCCGATGCAGTCAATAAACCCAATCCAAGCGCGCCGCTGGTGTAGGTATCATCCTCAAACTCAGCAAGGAGGTTTTCATTCGCATATAGACTAATATCACTTCCGATACATTCAATGCGAATCCGATTGATTGCACGCTTTCCGGTCTTCAGGTGCTCAGAAAAGCTGGGGTCACGCAGAAACTCCTGAGACTTCGTGTTGTACTGGACGACTATGGCATAGTTGCCATCAGGACTTATCATAAATTGGTAGCCATTCCCCCAGTAGTCAGTTCGGCAGGCAATAATGACCCAGCTATCCTTGCCAGGTTCAATCAAAGATGTATCTATCTCCAATATGAAATTCTCAAATGACCGATGGAGAACGCATATCTCCGGTTTGGAATAAATCGCCCTGTGTTTTACCCTAAAACTGCCATCGTAGTAGTAGGCAATGCCGTGGCTATCCGAGTAAATAGGCCACAATTCGGATTTTACAGTAAAACTGTCGGAGAAAAGGACCTGCCCCTTCGAGATCGGGGCTTGAGTGGGATCAGTCGTGGTAACAGGAGTTCCCGTTTTGGCAGGCACTGGATCGGTGGTTGCATCAGCAGGTTCGCTCAGGGGAACACCATCCCCGATATCGGCCACCAGCCACACCGCTTCTTTTTTCTGCAGCCGCAGTAAAATCGAATCTGGAAGGGAAACAGTCCTGCCGTTTATTTCGGTTTCGATATCAAAGTCAGCGCGCACTGCCGCTTCCGATTCGTTTTGCCATAGCTCCTCAACAGTTATGTTACTGAGTTCACGGGAAATATCTTCCCAGTCACCCCGGTGAAAATCCTCATACTCATCAATTATGCTATCCGGAAAACGACCTTCTTCCATCAGCACGTATTTCTCTAGATCGGCAAGGCTACCGAGGTTATACTCCCCAATAAAATCGATAACCATATCCTTCAGCGATTTTTCCTGTGGGGAAGCGGATTCCTTCTTCTTCACCTCTTCCCCGCTGTACTTAATCTTATTCACTATCGACAACACATGATTTCTATCATCCAGAAATATGTTCCTATAAATTGAGGCCTGAACGAAAAAGAACTTGTCGCCTTTTACAAAACACATTTCCAGTCCATACAAGCCTGCATTCACAGCTTCGAGCAAATCCCCGCTGGTATCGTTTTGCTCCTCGCAATAACCCGCCATGCATCCCGCCACTTCCATCGTCCCACACTCGGTCGAATGGAATGTGGCCCAATCCTGAATGACTTCTTTCAGCAGTTTTTCATCCTGGGTATTACCCAGAAGTCTTTCGGGAATTGTATCGGAAAAACAAATGAGAACGCTACTATCGGTATAACCGTCTCCGTTATCAAAATACAAATAGTCAACCTCATCGCTAGAGCTGAAATTGGTGTAAGACGATACATATTTATCGAAGTCCTCGATCCGGTATTCGCTCCATCCGGAAGGAAGCGATCCGTTGATAGATACCCCTGAACTATCGGATAGGGCACCAGCATAAAGAATGAATCCGACAATAATACACAGAACAGGAAATAGAAGGATCCCTCCAATTACAAATTTTTCAATCGAGCTTCCTTCTTTCGGAGGCGGATTGATTGAGTTTTCCCACTCCTGGCTGATCTGCCGGGAGATTTCTTCCATATCATACATGATCAGGCTTACCTTACGGTGCAATCATCACTACTTAGAGCAGAATCCGTTCTCGTCTGCAATCCTGAGCATTATCAGGCTATGATAAGCGTTCATCAAACGATATCAACCCAAACCCGCACTTATCACTTTACCAGGGGTTCGTTAAGTGAATATTAAACGAATAGCAAAATAAAAGTCAACTAATGAGTACATTAACAAGGTACCGTAGTGCAAACATTATCTGATAGAGACCCATGATTGCCTGTCGCGGTTGCCTCGGTTGTGGTTTTCGGGTGGCTATCCCTGCTATCCGCTTTACGCATTATCCAGGTGGCATATATCGTTAAGGGAAACCAGCCTGGCATTACCTTCTTTGAACTCAATCACGCTGATACTGGCGACGCCTATATTGAGCCGCCGAAAGTTCGATAGATCCAGCGAAAGGACGCTACACAGCAACGCCAGCAATGAAAAGAAGTGACTGGTCAGGACTACGGAATCTACATAGCCATATGCGATAATGCCAGATACCGCATGCCAGATCCTTTCTTGAAGTTCTGGCATCGATTCTCCGCCGGGCCACCGAACCGAAGCCGGAGCAGTACTCCACGCATGAAAGAACTCCGGAACAGTGGTTTTCAAGCTGGGGTAGTACAGGCCGTCCACTTCCCCGAGGTCCATTTCTTTTAACCGGTCATCAAGGATGATTTCTTTATCATGAAACCGATTGATGGTTTCCGCGGTTTGAAGTGCGCGGCTCAAAGGGCTTGAGTAAATAACTTCAACCGGTTCATCTTTAAGCGCCTCGGCAATCGCTTCAGCCTGCAGCAATCCGTTTGAGTTTAGCGGCAGGTTACAGTGTCCCTGCACGCGATATTCGCTGTTCCAGTCTGTCTCTCCATGCCTGATGAGAATCAACCGCATTCTCTTGAACCTGTAATCAATTGAGTCCTGTGAATCGATTGCGATTCGCTTATCCCCAACGCCAACAGCACCTGTTCCGGCCTTCCTGCACCCTGAGAGTTATTGTATAACCGCATTCCCAGTATGCACCCTGTTCCGTTGCCCTGTTCAATCCAGACATCGTCTATCAACCGGCGCAGATCGTAACGATGGACCTTCTCCCCACGGGCATGCTGCCAGGGCAGGCTTTCCTTTTGCAGCAGGGAACGTATTGCATCCACCAGGCCCGCTATGTCTGCATCGTGGCTGATTTCAACCCTGTACTGGGCAAAAAGCAATTGAGATTGGGTGGATGGCAAACGAGGCCAGATGTCTTTGATTCGAAGTACTTCCAGCCCCTGCGGGAGTTGTTCGCTAACGGCCTGATGAAAAAAATCAGGGGAGACCCGCCGGTTCAGAAATACATCCATCAGCTCACCTTCGCTGGTGATTCCCACCGCCAGAGGAGCGGCAATCGCGATACGAGGCTGGGGATGAAATCCCTGGGAATAGGCTACCGGCATCCCGGCCCGCCTCAACGCACGGTGCCAGAGGCGCATCATGTCCAGATGGGAGATATATTTAAGTTCCTCTCCCCGTCGAAAGGTTAACAGCAGCCGCTGCTGGGGCTCATTCTTTGATAATGAGGACTTTTTCAACCTTCACTCCCTTCATCTCTGTAACCGTAATGGTAATATTCTCGTATTTCAATTGTTCGCCTTCAATCGGAATCCGGCCCAGCGCATCCAGGATAAACCCGGCAATGGTCTCGTATTCACCTTCAGGTAGATGAAGCTCCATTTCCTCATTGGCATGATCGATCCGCTTCCCACCATCCACCTGGAAGGTGTTATGACCAATGGCCTCCACCGGTTTGTCACCGGTTGCCAGTTCATCTCCGAGCTGGCCTACAATTTCTTCCACCAGTTGCTCCATGGTGATAATCCCAGCAGTACCACCGTACTCATCGACGACTATGGTCACCTGAGCACGCTGCTCCTGCATTTCCCGGAACAGTTCCCCAACTACTTTGGTTTCCGGCACAAAATGGGTGGGGCGGGCCAGTTTGGTCACCACATCCTCTTCCTGGATCTCCCCCTTCGCCTGGGCTATTAAGATATCCTTAATCCACAGAACACCGACTACATTGTCCACGTTATCATCATACACGGGAAAACGCGCATGGGGTTTGTCCGCAAATATGGCCCAGAAATCCTTCAGTCTGGTATCGGCTTCCAGCCAGACCACATCGGTTCGCGGGGTCATAATCTCACTAACACGCCTGTCGCCAAACACCAGCACTTTAGCCGCCATTCCCGCCTCACCCTCTTCCACCGCCCCGTCTTCGAGCCCCATGGATATCATTGTTCGGATTTCATCCTCCGTGATGAGGTTCTCAGATATGGGGCGGCCACCAAGAAATCTGGCGATTGCCATTCCAATCCACGACAGCACCACTACAAAAGGGGAAAGCACCATAGCTATGCCCTTGATCGGCCGCGAGTAGGCGAGCGCCATTTTCTCTCCCAATTGAGTGGCCAGTGTTTTGGGTACGATTTCGCTGAATATTAAGAGGATAATCGTCACACAAAAAGTGGCAATCAAAGCACCCCAATTCTCATTTTTTACAATATCCACCACAATGAGTGTGCCCAGCACCGCAGCGGCTGTATTGACGAAGTTGTTCCCGATGAGCACGGTTGTCAACAATCTTTCGGGTTTCATCGTCAGCTTAGCCATATCTTCTGCACCGGAGACGCCGTTATTGACCATATGCTTGATCCGTACCCGCTGCAGGGAGATGAAAGCCGTTTCCGAGCTCGAGAAAAAAGCCGAAAGTATCAAGCATAAAACAAACAGAATGACATATACTTCAAACATGGTCCTTACACTCCTTTAACGGGTGGCGCGGCCGATTTAGCCGGTAAATTGATCTCACCCCAGACACCCTGTTGATAGGGACGGCCCAGCCGGGTATCCAGCAGGCAATTATGCAAATATGCGTTGGTAGTTGTGAATACCTTGATGTAATTATCCGTATAACCAATCCATACATCCGATTTCTTTTGTTCCTCCCACAGCACCACCATTGGTTTTTGAAAGAAACGGGCGCGGAAAGCATCGGCGTTCTGTGCCGCCAGGGTCCGCATTCGCTTACCTCTTTCCTTCTTGACAATAGCTGACACAGCATTCGGCATAGAACTCGCTGGAGTCCCGCGGCGGGCCGAATAAGGGAAAACGTGCATATTGGCAAATCCGGTATCCCGGCAGAAACGATAGCTTTCCTCGAACTCCCCTTCGGTCTCGCCGGGAAATCCGACAATTACATCCGTAGTAACAGCGATCTCGGGCATAGCGAAACGAATACTGTTGACTGCTGACAGGTATTCAGCAGTAGTATAACCCCGAGCCATTCTTTTGAGTACGGTATCGCAACCACTCTGCAGCGCCATATGCAAATGCCGACAAATGCGTCCTTCAGCTTGCCAGAGATCAACCAGAGATCCGGTAATTTCTTCGGGATGAAGAGAGGAAAGGCGAATACGAGGAATAGCGGTTTCCTTTAAAATGAGCCTCAAAAGCCCCTCGAGCCCACCTTTATCACGATACCTCCCGATGCGAGTACCGGTGATAACGATCTCCCGGTATCCATCAGATTCCCGGGCTTTTATTCGGGAAATAACTTCAGCCGCCGGTACACTTCCTTCCGGCTTGCGCACATAAGGGACAATACAATAAGTGCATCCGTGAGAGCAACCGTGCTGAACCGCTATCATGGACCTCGTCCTGAACGGGGCCTGGCCCTGCCTGAAAACGTAGTGATTTGCACAACCGGGAGGATGATGTAACACCTTCTCCACCATTTCCACCAGCAGGTGCTTGGAATTATTGCCCACAATCAGGTCCACGCCATCTACTTTCACCGCATCAGCATCTCTTTCGACATAACAACCCGCAGCAACTACCAGCGACTGTGGGTGTTTCTCTTTGAATGCGCGTAAATACTGGCGGCATTTACGATCGGCAACATGAGTGACGGTGCAGGTATTGAGAACATATACGTGGGGGTTGTTTTCGGGCGCAACCAACTTGTACCCCGCCCGCAGAAACCGGCGGCTCAGTGTTTCACTTTCCGCCTGATTCAGCTTACAGCCAACGGTCTGAATGGCTACAGTCGTTTTCGCGGCGCTGCCTGATTCGGGGACCGGATCCTCTGTCATATCCTGTCTGTCATTATCCACCTGATCGTGGCATCAAATAGTGTAGCAGGCATTGAGCCGATAGTCAAAATTGACGTCGCCGCACGTACGGCGCTAGGATATGAAGGGAGGTATGCACAATGCATAACGCAGAAGATCTGCAAAAAACCCTGCGAAGGATCGATGGCAAAGGGTACAAAGCTTACAGAGATATCGAAGGAGAATACGATCTTGGGGAATACGTACTCTCAGTTGATCATGTCCAGCGCGACCCGTTTGCACCGGCCAGCCGAATACGGGTAATCATCCTTCAGGAGAGGGCCGGTTTCCCGCCCGATACCTGTCAAAGTGCCGGTCGCCGGACAGCCACTGGCGATTACCTGACCCGCTTGTTTGCAGCCGCTACCAGGCGATTCTCGGAAGGCAACCGTGGCTCCGGCAATAGCGGCAGCATCACCATTGACCGCCCTGGGCAGCAGATCCTGGAACGAACTTCCGTCCTCATCGACCTGAAGAAAGTCGAGGCTCGATTTCTAATGGGCCTGCCCGCCGCCGGCAGAAGCATCGATTCAAGACAAGCCACAGCCATGTTCTTTGAGGAACTCCCGAACATCGTCAGCAGCACCCTTTTCTACGAGCGATTAAACAAGAAGCAACTCCACCAGTTCATCCAAACAGCTCAGACAACGGATTTTCTACGCAGCCAATTGGAGCCGGCCGGACTGGTGGCATTTATGGCAGATGGATCTATCCTGCCTCGTGCCAGTGGCATCGATCAGCGGCCCCTTCCCAGAGAAAAGGCAGTTTTACTCCAGGCACCCGAATCGCTTTGTACAGAATTGGAATTACCGGATTCCGGAACGATTAAGGGATTGGGAATTCCGAAAGGCATCACTCTCATTGTCGGCGGGGGGTATCACGGTAAATCGACCCTGCTGAAAGCGCTTGAACAAGGCATTTACAATCATATCCCGGGCGATGGCCGTGAAATGGTGGTCACCCATCCGCAAGCTGTGAAAATCAGATCTGAGGATGGTCGACGGATCGAAAAAGTCGATATTTCCCCGTTCATCAACGAACTCCCCTTTCATCAAACAACCGCCGCCTTTTCCAGCGAGGAGGCCAGTGGAAGCACCTCGCAGGCCGCCAATATCATTGAAGCCATCGAAGCTGGTGCCAGGATTCTTCTTATCGATGAGGATACATCGGCGACCAATTTCATGATCCGGGATCATCGCATGCAGGAACTGGTAAGCAAGGAGCGAGAGCCTATCACCCCGTTTATTGACAAGGTCCGGCAGCTTTACCGGGATTTGGACGTTTCCACCGTACTGGTAATAGGAGGATCGGGGGATTATTTCGATGTGGCCGATCATGTCATCTGCATGACGGAGTACCGGCCTTATGACCTGACCAAAAGTGCACATCAGATTGCTCGGAAATACCAGCTCGAGCGCCAATGTGAAGGCGGTGAGCACTTCGGCACGCTAACCGGCCGTATCCCGTTAGCCAGCAGCTCCGATCCCAGCAAAGGTAAGCGAGATTTCAAAGTGTCTGCCAGGGGACTGCACTCGATCCACTTCGGGACCCATTGGATCGATCTGGGCGCTATAGAGCAACTGGTCCATAGCAGCCAGACTAATGCGATCGCAGACAGCATTCACTATGCCACACGCTACATGAATGGCATTCGAACGCTCGGTGAGGTCGTACAGCAAGTCCATGCGGATATATGCAAACAAGGCCTTGATATTCTCGCCCCCACTCCCCGTGGCGACTATGCGCAGTTTCGGCCGCTTGAACTGGCTGCGGCCATCAACCGCTTGAGGACCCTCTCGATGGATGATTCCCCGAAAACCTGAGACCCGTCGGTAAGCATCCCCACCCTCGATTTGAGACCCCGAAAGGGTAAACTCACATTTGAAACAGATTTAAAGGAGGAGATACAGGTCCTATCCCGTCGTCGATAAACTGGCATTATATCCCCGAAATTTCAGGGAACGACCTATCTGTAGGGCTGTCATTCCCGTGAAAATCTCAGATGCGCCTGGGTGTACGGGAATCTCTCTCGCATCCAGGGAGATTCCTGCCACGGTCCTTAGATGCTCTACCGAGGTACGCTAACGTCGAAACACTGTGATCGATGTACAAACAATCGATATTATGTCCTCAGAATTTCATAGCCGGACACAAAAAAGAGGTTAAGCTTCGGACACTGAAGCTCAACCTCCTCTTCTACTGAAACCGTGAATTGTTTACTCTCAGCTGTTAGCTCTTTCCAATTCGGAACATCTTCGTACCGCACTTCGGGCATACACCCTGGGTCGCCGGCCGCCCGTTCTTCATCGTAATCTTCTTTGGGTCCTTTATCTCTCTCTTGGCTCGACACTTCATACAATAGGCTTCCATCAGGATACCTCCTCCGAAATTGTTTTGCATGAAGGATAAACCATTTGATACCCGCCTGTCAACACCTACTCTCTTCCAATGGAAAATGAGCCTGAAGGA
>CAZDMY010000098.1:0-8482 GCA_964506405.1 uncultured Dehalococcoidia bacterium
CCGGAGGGCCTTCGCCCTTTGCTTCGCGAGCCATGAAATAGACGATAGGGCCGAAGATCAGCCCACCGATTAGCGGGAGGATGATCACATAGTAATCGCCCATAAAACTAAACCAATCGTGGCCTTTCTTGAAGAAAAGCCAGCTGAAGAATTCGATAAGTTTCCAGAAGGCCAGCGCCCCGAATCCGGCTCCCACGCCAATAATTACAGACAAAGCGATTCCGGCTGCGTTATCGGAGGTGCGCAAAAGGAGATTCCAGGGGTAGGTTATAAGTTTCAGTAACGTCGATTGTTCAGGTGGCTGCATTTGAAAACTGTCGATTAACCAGATTTGCGCTCAGTTATATTGAATCGGTCGAACAAAAAGGATACAATCAAACCGATGCCGGGGTGGCGGAATGGCAGACGCGACGGACTTAAAATCCGTTCCGCCTCAAAGCGGGTGCGAGTTCGAGTCTCGCCCCCGGCACCAATCGATACAGTTGTTTTGTTCTCCATAAATCCTATATTACTATTCAGACCTACGACGTGCAAATATAATAAATAAAGAGAGGCGGGCTCACAGATATGCCGATTAATCACCTGCGCGAGAAACTTCGCAAGCTTCGGGACGAAATTGCTCAAACGGATACACGGGATGAGCCAGAGAGAGCCCTGTTGGATCACATACAGCAGGATATCGATCAGTTGCTGGGCTGTTCGGATGAAGAAGTAACCTCAGAACATCCGATCGGGCAGAAGATCGATCAGGCTGTCGCACAGATGGAAGTGTCTCACCCCACACTGACGGATATCATGGCCGAGGTCACCTATGCGCTGAGTAAGATCGGGATATGATATCAGGTGGGAAAATGTCGATAAAAGCGACCCTCTAAGAGCACGATAGAGCGTGCTCTTTGGGACGTCGCGATACAATTGCAGCAGGCCCCTGCTATAAATGGCAATGGCGAGAACTGCCTGATCACTTCATCATCAAGGAAGTGTTCATATTATCAAGGTATTCCACGATTTCATTTGCGATGCACTGCCCAGCATCTTCGACGTAAAACTGGCACTCTTCTTTGATACAAGTGACTTTAGACTGGCTGTCGCTCATGAAGGGACAAACTTTCTCCGGCATATTTTCACTCCTTATTTGGCCCTATATTAAAGGCTTTTGGCGGATAATGCAATCAACTCCCGGTGTATTTGGCATTTACGATGCGGCATTACGTCCAATGGCCTAATGACTTGCTTTAAGCATTGCGGTTCTGTTATCTTGAAAACTGGTAATGTTGATTTCCTGACGGTATCGGGTTTCTCCGGTTTCTAAAGTCGAAAGGATAACAAAAAATGTCATATTGTGATAAATGCCAGGTGTACCTGAAACTCAGTGATAGCTTCAAGGAATGGATGGCGATTAACTTTCCTGATTTCGAATTGAACATTGAGAGCACCAACCATTACCGGCATGGTTTTCGATATGTCGAAGTGGGGGAAGCAACCGAACCTAAGGAGAGTTCGGATAAGAAATCACGCTGGTTAAAAGAGGATGAATACGGGAACTATTGCATCTGGGTTCGTGTTAATCCCAAGGCCAGGGGAAAGCATGTTCACATAGACAAGTTTGTTTATAATCAGGAAGGAACTTGCGATCATCACGCCGTTTTCTTGTGTGAATGTAAACCGGCCGAGGTGCAAAAACGAGTGGATGAAGCCAGAGAAATCATGGCGAAACTGGGTTTCGAAGAGAGCATATAGTCAGCATTCTAATTGTAAGAATTAAAGCATACTCCGGGACTCATCGTGAATAACTCATCCGGCAGGTAATTTCAAAGCGAATAGATCTCGTCTCCGAAGGTTGTCACCCAGTTCTTTTTCAGCACCTGCATTGCCTCTTCCGTTCTATCAACGCCCATAATAACGATCGGTTGACCGCTGGCCCCTCTCCCCAGGAATGTGTACAGGTACAAGACATTTATCGAAGCTTGCTTCAAGGGCTTAAGGATCGCCTGAAGTGCTCCGGGGTGATCCGGGATTTCAACCGCCAGCACATCTTTCACCCGAATCGTGTATCCGTGACTTTCCAGGACATTAACCGTCTTCCGCGGGTCGTCGGTAACAAACCTTACGGTACTTACATCGGAGGTATCAGCGACCGATATCGCCCGAATGTTGATCCCTTCATTTCCCAGGTACTCACTAACGCTCATAAATTGACCGGGGGTATTGTCCAACGTCACAGATATCTGCTTGACAGTCATTTACCAGCTCCCTTTTCAAAACAGGTCATAGCCCGCTTTCAATGCCTTCTTGTTAATATCGATTAACTTCGGTTTCTTCTTGAAACTGTCCTCCAGCGCCTTCATTAAATTATCAAGTGAAACCAGATTGCTCTTTTTGATGAATGCGCCCAGCATGACGGTATTGACGCCCTTTGGATTCCCCATTTCCTCGGCCATCTCGCTGGCGGGCACTTCAACCAGTTCGATATCGCCTCGTGAGGTAACGCCCTCGGTAATAGATGAATTAATGAAGAAGAGTCCCCCCGACTGGATCTGGTTCTGGAACCTTACCAGGGAGGGCTGATTCAGGGCGACGATGAATTCCGGGGAAGAGGCAACAGGGGAAGCGATCTCCTCATCTGATATAGCGACGGTGCAGTTGGCCGTTCCGCCCCGCACCTCCGCACCGTACGCAGGAAGGTAGGTAACCTCTTTGCCTTCCAGCATGGCTGCCTGGGCAAGATTGAGTCCCATGGAGAGGACACCCTGTCCACCGAATCCGGCGAAGATGGTTTTAATCAGCATGGTTTTCTCCGGTGAGATCCTTGATTACTCCAAGTGGATACTCTTTGCTCATTACCTCATCCACCCATTTCCAGGATTGTATTGGCGTCATTTTCCAGTTTGTGGGGCAGGGGGAAAGAACCTCAACGAGAGAGTACCCAAGATTGTCTATCTGCGACTGGAACGCTTTCCTGATTGCTTTCTTAGCTTTTCGGATATTGGCTGGAGAGTTGACCGCCACGCGCTCGATGTATACGGCCCCTTTTACCAGGGCCAGCATTTCGCTCAGTTTAACCGGATACCCCTCAAGGTGCAAATCCCTTCCGTAGGGCGTCGTCGTGGTTGTCATGTTCAGCAGCGTGGTCGGGGCCATCTGGCCGCCGGTCATTCCATAGACGGCATTATTGATAAAGATGCCGGTGATAATTTCGCCCCGGTTTGCGGCATGGATAGTTTCCGTGGTGCCGATAGCAGCGATATCACCGTCTCCCTGGTAGGTGAATGGTAAGGCGTACGGGTACGCACGTTTGATTCCGGTAGCCACGGCAGCGCCTCGACCATGTGCCGATTCGGCCATATCGACGTCCAGATAGTGATAGGCGAAAACCGAACATCCCGGAGGGGGGATACCGATTACCCGATCTTGAATCTTCAGTTCCTCAAATACTTCCGCCAGGAGGCGATGGACGATGGAATGCCCGCATCCGGGGCAATAATGAAAGACCGCTTTTTTCAAATACCTGGGACGTGAATAAACCTTTTTCATAATGATTTCTTAAGCCCTTTCTGGTGATACAAACGCGAGATGACCTTCAGCACTTCACTGGGCGTGGGAATAACTCCTCCCGGCCGGCCGTAGAAAGATATCTCTCGCCTGCCTTCTATTGCCAGTTTCACATCCTCCAGCATTTGCCCCATATTCATTTCAAAGACAAGAAACTGTTTAATATCCTTTGCCAGATCGCGCAGTGCCTCATCCGGGAATGGCCACAGGGTTATGGGGCGCATCATGCCAACCTTTAATCCTTCAGCCCGGGCGTTTCGGATGGCTCCTTTGGCAATTCGTGCCGATGCGCCAAACGCTACAACTACCAGTTCGGCATCCTCAGTCAGGTAGTTTTCAAACGAGGTTTCCTTTTCTTTAATCAGTTGATACCGCCTGAAAAGGCTCCAGTTGATCTCTTCCATTTCAGTGGGTTTGGAGGTGAAGGTTTTAATAATCCGGCTTGGACGGCCCTGAGCCCCTCTTACGGCGCGGTCTCTTAGTTTCAATTCTTTAGGTGCTTCGTGTTTAAATTCTATTGGCTCCATCATCTGACCCAGCATGCCGTCGCCAAGGATGACCACCGGCAGCATGTAGGTGTCAGCCAGGTCGAATGCTCTATCGGTGAGATCGGCCAGTTCCTGCACTGAAGAGGGCCCCAGGACGATGGTTCGATAATCGCCATGCCCGCCGCCGCGCGTTGCCTGGAAGTAATCTGACTGTGCGGCGGCGATGCTTCCAAGTCCCGGTCCGCCCCTCGACATATTTACAATCACTGCCGGTAATTCGCAGGCGGCCAGGTAGGAAATACCTTCCTGCTTCAAGCTGATTCCAGGGCTGGATGAGGACGTCATCACCCGAGCGCCGGCCAGACTGGCTCCATAGACCATGTTAATGGCAGCGATCTCGCTTTCCGCCTGAATAAATGCACACCCTTCCTTTCGGCTCAGGTTTGCGGCCATATACTCCGTCAGTTCATTCTGGGGGGTGATCGGATAACCAAAGTAACACTGACATCCTGCCCGGATGGCAGCCTCGCCTACGGCTGTATTTCCGTACATCAACTGTTTAGCCACGGTACACCTCGATGCATACATCCGGACAGACGATGGCGCAGATAGCGCAGCCGGTGCATTCGCCATTGTCTGTGAAGCTGGCAGGAAGGTATCCGGCAGCATTCAGGATGTCGGAAGGGACGATACAACCGTTTGGGCAGAAGTTAATGCATATCTGGCAACCTTTGCAGATTGCCTGTTCTATTTCAATATATCCCTTGGTTTTTGCTTTCGAACTCAAATTTAACTCCAGCGGGAAAGATTCATCAGCATCCGGCCATCAAATTCATTGTAAAGCCAAACGACTCTGCCTACAAGTGTTCAGCCTCGTATTTACTCCAACCGGCTCGAAAGCCGGGCGAAATCCCAGGAATACTCATATAAATGGAGCCCCTTGCTGGCACAAATCATTTCACCGTCCTCTACACCGATTTCCGTGGCCATATATTCCTTTAAAAGCTGCAATCCACCCAGATTTGTGGGGAAGCCCGCCCAAAGATCCCAGCTCCGAAAATAGATGATAAAGTGCAATTTGTCATACCTGATTCTCGTATCTACCAGCCTGAGACACTGGGAGTGTTCCAGTCCTATCGACTCTCGACTTCCCACGGACATGCAGAGCTGGTTGCATTCCGGCCCGTCTTTCTTGTAGCGGTCGATGATGATATCTACCTGGGGTGCAATGTCTTCTCCGTAGGTGTAGAGTTCGTGGGTCTGTTTGTCATCGGTCATCAGGTAAGCCATATACTCATCAATGTAATCCTGGCTGGTAGGTGGCGGAACCCCGGGGGGAACGTCAGGGGTAAGCGGTCTCATCCCGGGATTTTTGATATGGATGGTAACGAAATCAAGTTCTCGGCGCTTAGTACCTTCAAAACTACCCTTGTCGATCGTGTATTCGTATCCTTCAGTGAGAACCTCCCGACAACACTTGAAAAATGCTTCAGAAAGGTCCCGTGCTTCAATATTCCTGATCTTCACTTACTAATGCACCTCTTTGCAGAACTATATATATCTTCGCCTAATCTCGTGTGACATGCAAGTGTTACCTTGATGAGAGGGCATAATTGAAACGTTTGCAAAATCGGCAGCTTCAGGCTATAATGCATACCAACTGAAGGGAAAAGAGACTTCACCATGGCAAAAAAACGCAAGCTTTACAGAGAATTTCCCGGGCAACCGTCACCGGAAGAGGTTGAGGCCTGCCAGGAAGAGGATGATGTCGGAATGAAGGATATGCTGGTGGCCGTAGTCTTGGTAGTTATTATTGTGATTGTTGCTTTTTTCAGCCCCAATTTCTAGCGCCATGCCGTTTAATCGGCTTTATAGAAAGTATACCGAAACGTTTCCTGATTGTAAAAGGTTTCCCCGTAATAATTGGTTTTACCTCCCATAAGGTAAGCATAGGCCTTGACGCTGATATCCGTATAAATTGATTCAGCAACCAGTATCTTGCGGACTTCCCTGCATACCGTTTCAGTCCAGCTTTCAATCGTATCGCTTGAAGGAATGTCTTTCAGTTCTAACTTGATAGTATATTTATCATCAGTGGCGTTTACACTATCAATGTCATAATTGCGGGTGGCTAACGCCTCTATACGTTCTTTGATGTATTCCGGAGGATCATCGTTTTCCAGCAACCCCATGTTCATAACGACCGCAGCGGCGATACCGATAATGATAAACAGCAGCAGGAGTTTAATGCGTATTTTCATTTCTCACCCCTTTTTGGTACTGCGTACCATTATATACTATCGTGCCGGATTAGTCCCGGCCTGTCTGTTTCAGGTGGCTCACTCCATTTATCAACACGGCGGAAGCCCCCTGGGGATACAATTCAACAACGGAAACCGAGGCTCCGCTTATCCGGAATTGCCACCAGTGTTCTATCCCGATTCCGAGAAGCCGGCAGATCAGCACTTGCAACGGGCCACCGTGCGCAGCAATCAAGACGGTTTCATCCAAATGGTGTTGGGAAGATATCTGTTGAAAGAATTGTGCCACTCTCGCGCTCATATCAGCAATGCTTTCCCCGTTAGGCGCTTTTTCGTCGGGACCGGCGCTGCGCCATGATGGGTCGGCACTGAAAATGAGTTGATATTTCTTATCCATTTGATCAAAGGTCAATCCCTCGTAATCCCCAAAGTTCATTTCTCTTAGCAGGGGCGATTCGTGAACCGCACTTATCAGATTGTGTTTCTGCGCGATTATTTCGGCGGTCCGGCGCGCTCGCTTGAGGTCGCTGCAATAAATGGCATCGATCTTCTCTTCAGCGAGCCTGTCGGCGGCTTTCTGCGCCTGCAGAATGCCAGTTTCATTCAATTCGATGTCGGTCTGGCCCTGGTACCGTTTGAGGCGGTTCCATTCTGTCTGTCCATGCCTTACCAGGATAAATCTAGCCAACTGCTGCCTCCTGCTTCTCCCATTATAACAATTCCGATAAAGGCTGCCGTTTCACCGATCTCAATTATCGCACCGTATGTATCCCCGGTCAGTCCCCCTAGCCGTGATTTGAAGCCACAGGCCAGCAGGTATGTTGTAATCAATAGCGAGATAAGAAGCACAGCGCCCATCCAGTGAATCAACGCGACAGCAACTGCCAGCGTAAATACAGTCATGATGGGTATCATCAGCCAGCTAGTATTTTGCTTGAAAAGATTGCCAAGGCCGCCTTCCCTGGCGGAAGGGAAGGCTATAATAGCATACGCAACTCCCCATCGAGCCAATGACGGAGCTAACAGGAGGCCGACAGGCCGCAGCTCTTCAGTTAAAGATAGAATAGCTGTAAACTTCAGCAGTATGAGACAGCAGGCTCCGGCCACGCCGAATCCGCCGACGTGGCTGTCGGCCATGACTGTCAAACGATCGCGCGCCGAACTCTTTACCGCGAAACCGTCACAGGTATCCATGAACCCATCAAGGTGCAGAGCGCCTGTCATGATAATTATGGCTGTTACCAGGAGGGCATCAATGAGGTAACGAGGAAGGAACAATTCAAACAATTGGTCCAAACCCAGTAATGCAGCGCCCAGTACCAACCCGACCACGGGGAAGAACGTGAGCGATCTCCCCAGTGTTGTTATTCCCGCATCTTTGGTTGCAGGTCCGGGGAAGATTGTTAGAAATTGCCAGGCAATCCAGAAACCCATTTGCTTAATTTACTTCCGAGTAATGGAAAGGACATAAATTCGTTTGCCTGTTGAGTGGCGTTTCATTGCACTTCTTTTTCGGCGCCGGAAACATCAGCCTCAGCAAAAGTCAACATTTCATCGAGTATTTTGCACGATGCCTCGGCGATGCTCATTGCCAGTGCCGCACCGGTTCCCTCGCCAAGCCGCATGTTAAGATTCAGCAAAGGCTCGATTCCAAGATGATCGTATATTGCCCGATGTCCGATCTCAACCGACTGGTGACCGCCAATCATATAGGCAGTCGCTTGTGAACAAAGTGCCGATGCGATAAGGGCAGCCGCGCCGGAGATGAATCCGTCAATGACCACGGGGATACGGTTGGCGGCAGCTCCCAGAATTACCCCTGCCAATCCACCGATCTCAAATCCACCCACCTTGGACAGGACTCCCAGCGGGTCCTGAGGGTCGGGCTGATTTACCTTCAACGCCTGTTCAATGATGCTCATCTTATGGGCAAGCTGTTGCTCCCCCAGGCCGGTCCCCCTTCCGGTTACTTGCGAAACCGACCTGCCGGTGAGAACAGCACAAACGGCTGCTGATGGGGTGGTATTGCCGATCCCCATATCGCCGGTTCCCACTATATCGAGTCCGCGACGTATCTCTACTTCGATGACATCGATCCCCGACTCAATTGCCTGGAGTGCCTGTTGCCTGGACATGGCCGGTCCTTCCGTCATGTTCTTCGTACCGGAAGCAATTGTTCGG
>CAZDMY010000099.1:0-8468 GCA_964506405.1 uncultured Dehalococcoidia bacterium
TAAACGCGCTGGTCATTGATCCACAGTTGAGGGGTCTGGCCGTGAGCATCCGAGCCAAAATCACCTCCGCTGAGGGTAACATGTGTCCCAAAGGGAACCTCATCCGGCACCATGGTTAGTTGACGATCAATCACCGTAAACGGCCACTGTGCCCAGACCTGGTTTGGATTCATGGGATCATAGACACCGTGATTATCCGGATTAAAGAAGACCTTGATGCCATGGACGCCGGCACCAGCTTCATAAGGTATCCGACCCTGAACGTTGAAGTCACCCTGCTCATCCGCCTCGATCCAGCTAGAGGTTACGGACCCTCCTGCTACGATATTTCCGTAGAATATAATCGCCCAGCCATGATCGGCGCCGGGCGGAAAACCGGTGCCCTCGATGGTGACATTAGTTCCCGGAGGTCCGGCAGGCGGGGTGATAGTCACCTCCGGCCCGTTTGCCAAAACATTCGGACTAACGGTGGGGAAACTGATAATGGCAAAGAAACCGGCAATCACCAGTATGGTTACTGTCAGAGCTACCGCGATCATCTTTTTCATGTCTTCGCCTCCGTTTCCTTTATTCCGTTATCCGTTCGATTCAAATATGTCATTGCGAGTCCGCCTAAGCGGGCGTGGCAATCTCCTTGCAAACCAGGAGATCATACGCCACGGCGCATCTAGTGACCACGTCGTTCGCTTCTGGCGAACTCCTCGTGATGACGCTCAATTCGAGTGTGAAATGCTGGCATTGCCTGTTTAAAAATCCCCCTCTTTCCCCCTTTGCCAAAGGGGGATGGATGAATTCATACTTCATCAATCCAGCCAGCCGATCAGGTTCCAGGGAGCATTCAAATTCCAGGTATTGGCACCGTAGGTCAGGGCACAATCCTCGGTCACCTCGACCCAGTAACCCTGGCAATCCGTTAAGAAATCAAAATCATCCGGGGCACCTGGGGTCGTATCGTAGACCATCCATTCCTGGGCATCCGCATCGAAAGCCCATACGGTATTGTATATGCCTTCGATGGTAGAAAATCCGTCTTCTACGGTCACCTGGCTGGTCCGGTAGGATAGCACCAAAAACGAAGCAACAACGGGAGCGTCCTCGGGCTGGGTGACACGCACCTTCAGAGGATTTCCGCCAGCCATCACGCCCGGAACCGTCCCAACAACTTTGAACGATCCGGTGGCGCTGGTGATGGGAAGCTCATAGATCGACACAATGGGGGCCCCGCTGATCGACACCTCCTGAACAGGAGTAAAGGGGGTGAAGTTGAACCCCCAGACCGTCACCGGTTCGCCCGGTGATGCACTATCCGGCTCGACATCTATTTGCGGCGGACCTGAAGGGGTGCCCGGCTCGAGATTCCCCAATACGACGAACTCAGTAGTGATCGGACTATCCGGTAGCTGCGTGACCCGGACCTTCACCAGCCGGGTTCCGGGCATGACGCCCGGTACGATTCCGGTAACTTCAAATTCGCCCTTCCAATCCGTCAAGCCAAGTTCGTAGATCCATGTGATCGGTGCATCGCCAATCGATACCTCCTGAATCTGGGTGTTCGGATGAAATCCGGTTCCGGTAACGACCACTTCCTCACCCGGCCACGCCGCCTGCGGTTCCACGCGGATGCCCGGAACCGATACCGTAAACGTTGAAGGGTCCACCGGATCACCGGGATTTCCGTTGCCATATTCCATATTCAAAGGTGAACCAGAACCCTCTGCTGCGATGGCCAGGGTTCCCAGCGAGGCAACCATAGCCACCAGGATGAAAAAGGCAAACGGTATAAACTTTGTATCCATTTTAGTAATTCCCCCACCCGATCAGGTTCCAGGGCGCTTTGAGTTCCCATGTATTCAGTCCATAGTTGAGAATACAGTCCTCAGTAACCCTCACCCAGTAACCTTTGCCGGGTATCAATTCATCATATACCGGTACCCACGGAGGGAGGCCGGGCTGATAGACCTGCCACTCCTGATTCCGGGAATCAAACGACCAGACGGTGGTGTATAAACCCTGGATGCTCTTAAATCCTTCTTTAATCGTTAAATGTTCTACACTGCCCCCGGTCACAGTAAAGGGCGCAGTGATCGCGCTTTCGGGCGGTTGGGTGACCCGTACTCTAACTATATGACCACCCGGAATTATACCCGGGACATGGCTGGCCATACTAAAGGAACCGGTGGCACTGGTAATCGGTAACTGCCATAACGGCCCGATGTGAGAATGGCCGATCGATACCTCCTGAACCTGGGTTAAGGGGGTAAAATTCGACCCTTTCACGGTTACCGCTTCACCGGGTGCCGCAGAATCCGGCTCGGTAGTGATGTGGGGAACCCCGGCTGGTGTTCCCGGATCGAAGCTTCCCAGTATGGTAAATGGGGCGGTCACTTCCTCACCGGTTTGCTGGTCGACCCGCACCCTGGCCTCGGCGCTGCCCGGCATTATGGGAGGAACCGTGCCGGTCATGCTGAAGGAGCCCTCCCCGCTCGTCTGCCCAAGCTCATAGACCGGTACGATGGAAGCGCCATTGATGGAAAGTTCCTTTATCCAGCTCATCGGCAGGAAATTGATACCTTCAATCGTGACCGGATCGCCGGCATATCCTGAATCGGGGGTGATAAAGATCTCAGCCGGACCGGAAGGCGTCCCCGGCCCGATCCATCCCGTTACTGTAAAGGGGCAAGTTATCTGCTCACCTTGAGGTTGCGTTACTCGTACACAGACCGGATGACCGCCCTCCGGCAAACCGGGAACCATACCGGTCACTTTGAATGAGCCGGTGGCGCTGGTGACGGGAAGCTCCCATATCGGCACAATGGGAGCCCCGCTTATGGAGACCTCCTGCACCTGGGTTTTTGGCTGGAAGCCTTTGCCGTAAACCGTCACCGGATTGCCCGGCGGTACGGCGTCCGGCTCAACCTGGAGTTGCGGCACAATAACAGTGAATATTTTTTTCAGGCTTTCGTTTCCTCTAGCATCTGTCGCCTCGAACCAAAGATTGATCTCATCAGCTGCCATCTCAAATGAAGGGATAGTAAACCGTGTCCATATATCTCCATCTGCATTGGCGCGAGTTACTGCAACTGTGGCCTTATCATTGTTATCGGCGCGTTCATATTCGATGGACAGGAAGTCGATTGGTCCGGTTAACCAGCCGGAACCTGTTGCGGTGACCCTGGTACCCCGCGGACCTGTTTCGGGTTCGATTTCAAGGGTGGGGCGTACAACGTCAAACGTCGTCATGGCTGAACGCTCCTGCCCTCCTACACTGACCCTGATTTCCACAATGTTTTCCCCATAGTGAAAGTCCCGATCTTCAGTAATGATGAACATAGCAGGTATAATGTCTCCCTTAGAGTTTAAGGTGTGATCATCCACATCTCCGACCAACTGACGCTGGTAGTTTATCCATAACTCCGGTTGCTCTCCGGCGGCATCGTAGCCGAATCCCCCGCCTGTCAGACACACCTGCACGCCATAAGGACCGTTGTCTGGGCATATCGTCAGCTCCCGGGCAGTCACCGTAAATAGATTTGCACACCAAATCTGGTTCGGATTAAATGGACTGAAGACTCCCGGGTTATCCGGATTGAAGAAGACGGCTATACCATGTATTCCTCCGGAGGCTTCCCAGGGAATCTGCCCCTGGACGGTAAACTCTCCCTGGGCATCCACCTCGATCCAGTCGCTCGTTACCGATCCACCTGCGGTGATATTCCCATAGAGCATGATCGCCCGGCCGTAATCGGCGCCGGGCGGAAAACCGGTACCCTCGATGGTGACGCTGGTTCCCGGCGGGCCGGCAGGCGGGGTGATGGTTATCTGCTGGCCGTTGGCCAACGCAGGATCGCCGCTGGTGAAATCAGTTGAAATCGCCACGCAGCATGCAACTGCCACTATGATCAGGAATAAGATTGAAAACCTAGACTTCATGAGTCCCTCCAGGAGTGGTATGGCAAGGTACCAACAGGTGATAATAGAGACGCGTTGACAAATGAGGTTCAATCGAGTAGAGACTCTTGAAAACATGCTTCATTTTAACGCTTGCCTTATGATACCAAAACGTCCAGCCGGTGTAAATGCAGGGTTCAGCTAAGGCAAACCGCGTTTGAAATAACGTGCGAAAATGAATAGCAACCGTGCTTAAACTTCACCCTCCCCCTAATCCCTGCCCAAAACCCTCCTTGCGTATCACTCGCAACTCCTCTAAGATAGAAAATCATGGCAACCCAACCGGATTATTCCATCCTCGACGATCCGCGGCTGCTGCAGTTCGTCTTCTACCCGCGTGCGGACTGGTGTCCGCCGCCGGAAGGTGCGAGCGACCATTTCATCCAGGTGGAAGAAGGCATTTCCGTGTTCGCCCGGTTTTATCCCACTGATAAACGCGCCCGATCTATGCTCTATTTCCACGGCAACGGAGAGGTGGCCTGCGACTACGACGGCATCGCTACGTTCTACAACGAGATCGGGGTGAACCTGTTCGTTGCCGATTTTCGGGGATACGGCCCCAGCGGCGGTCAGCCCACTTTCGCCAATACTGCGGCAGATGCGCACCACGTCTTTAAGTATTTTGCCCAGATGTTACAGTCGAAAGGTTACAACGGACCTTTATACATCATGGGCCGGTCGCTGGGCAGCCAGCCGGCAATGGACCTGGCGGCACATTACGGCGATCGGATCAGGGGGCTCATCCTGGAGAGCGGATTTCTGCAAAACAGCCGGCTGCTTCAAAGCCTGGGCTTGCCTTTTCCAATCCCGAATCTCGAAAGATTCGAGCGGGATTGCAAAGCGCTCATCGGGAGGATCACCGTGCCGGTGCTGATCGTCCACGGCGAGATGGATATCCTGATACCGCATATCGAGGCCGAAACGATTTTCGAAAACATAGGATCGAAAGACAAAAAACTGGTCACCATCCACAGAGCCGGGCACAACGACCTGATGCTGCTGGGGATGGAGCAATATTTCAAAGCGATTCGAGATTTCCTTTTTTACGGAGATTAACGTTCCCCATAAAATCTGACGATTTTACGGGGTACCCCAGTTTATGAGTGCATACGAAGTATCGTCCGGTTAAAAGAAGACGAAATTCAAATCAATTAGCGATAAAGGAGTAACATGGAAGCTGAAATTGAGCAGAAGATAAGGGATTCGCTGGTCAACGGCAAACTGCCTTGTGCAATGGCGTTCCGCATAGCGGAGGAACTGGATATTGCCCCGTTTTCCGTCAAGGATGCCACTGACGAACTCGGTATTAAGATATCCCAGTGCCAGCTCGGCTGTTTTCCGTAAGAGCGCATATTTTCAGGAGATATAAGGAGGCCGGTAATGGGAAGAATGGAAGGAAAGACGGTTGTTGTCACAGGTGCTGCTTCAGGAATCGGACGGGCCACGGCCTTGCTTTTCGCCCGGGAAGGGGCGAATGTTGTGGTCTCGGATATCACATCGGAAGGCGGCGAGGAGACGGTCAAAATGATCTCGGATGCCGGGGGCAGGGCGGTGTTCTGCCGGGCGGATATTGCAAAGGCATCGGAAGTTGAAGCGATGGTGAAAAAGGCGGTGGAAACCTACGGAAGCCTCGATTATGCGGTGAACAACGCCGGCATGGAGGCACAACCAACCCCCACCGCGGATTGTACCGAAGCCGATTTCGACCGCACAGTAGAAGTGAACCTTAAAGGGACCTGGCTCTGCATAAAGTATGAGATCCAGCAGATGCTCAAGCAGGGGGGAGGGGCGATCGTCAATATGTCGTCAATTGCAGGGCTGGTCGGCGTTCAGGCCATGCCCGCCTATGTGGCCGCCAAACACGGGATCGTGGGGCTCACCAAAACCGCAGCACTGGAATACGGTACGGCCGGAATCCGGGTGAACGCGGTGTGTCCCAGCGCAGTGCGTACGCCGTTGATGGAACAGATCATCAGCTCGATGCCGGAACTGGCCGAAAACATGAATGAGAACCACCCGATCGGGCGAATCGGAGAAACGAACGAGATCGCAGAATCCCTGCTGTGGCTGTGTTCGGATGCCTCCTCGTTCGTGACCGGTCATGCCATGGTTGTGGACGGCGGGTACCTGGCAAAGTAGGGGCAGGTTCGAAACCTGCCCTAAAAATGCCTGTACATTAACGTGAAATTCAGGAACCGCTGGTGAACTCCCACTGGCAGGCAATTTCATCCGGCTGCCCTGTGATGCCGACCTTAAGCGGTTTGCCCTGTATGCCGGGGTCGATCGCCCGGGTGTATGCCTTGATGGCCGCGTCCTCGAGCACATTGCAGGTCCACTCAAGCTTCTCAGGATTTTGCTTTTGAAGTGCCGTAAACGCCGGGCAGCGCTTTACCGTGAGAACCGCATGGTTTTTATCCATTAAATCCCAGTCGTAATCGTAAATACCTTGAGCAAAGGACGGGACGAATTGATTCGCTTTAACATAAGCCTCCAGATCGCTCCCCTGGATGTTCAGGGCATCCATCGTCCAGCGCATTTCGTGCTTACCGATCCGGCACCAGTTCTCGATCAGGCATTCACGGGCGGCTTCTTCGCCGAGCCGTTTGCCCACCTGTTCCTGCCAGAAGGAATCCAGCACCAGAATTTCCCGGCAATAGGCCTGCAGCAAGCTGGCCAGCGTTTCCTTTGAGAAATCCTCGTAGCGAATGTCGCGCTTAAACGGGCCGCTGTAATCTTGTAGCTCTGACATTGAGTCACCCCCGTTTCAATACTTTGATTACCGATGAAAAACATAACTCTGCCGGGCTATTTAGAAAACACAATCTTTAGCTCTCGTAGCGCGGCGCTTCAAATTCGCAAACCAGGCGAGGCTAAAGCCTCGCACTACGTGTTATTAATCCGGCAATTGAATAAATTGGCAAGCACCTATCATGTCATTCCCGTCCGCACGCGGCGGATAAACTCCGGCGGGATTCCAGAGGGAAAAATGATAACACACCCCTTAGTCCCCTCTCAAGAGGGGATCGGATTCCGGCTTCCCCAATCAAGTTGAGGACAGGCTTAGCCGGAATGACATACCGTATTTAATTGCCATGTTAATAATTGCCGGACTAATAGTGATTTGGAGATCAGGCGGTTTCGGCAGTCAGTTGATCCATCCGATTATTGTGAGTCCAGAACCAGTGAATGTGACCGTTTGTTTTTTCAAATTTGATGAAACCCGAATTTAAAAGAGAGCTGGCTGTCGTGCGTACGAAAGCTGCCTCTTCTCCCATACTGTGGCTCATCCGGGAAACCAGCATATCGATTGGTTCAATATCCTCCAGGGAGAAGGCCCCCAGATCCTCGAGAATGCCTTCCGACAGCAAACGATAAATGAAACTGGTACGCCTGGAACCTTCGACCTGCAGTATTTCATAAGGAGTGCACTGTTTTTCAATGTAACGCGCCAAAACATTGTTCCAACGTTCCCGGTAAGTTAATTCAAAATCATCAAGAAAATCGTTCATTTCCTCGGTGCTCAAGGCTGATGTGCGAACGATGGCCCGGTTGGCATCATACTGATTCCAATCATCTGTCGTAATTTCCAGATCGTATTGATCGATGTTTTCCATGATGGTGGTGCCAGGGAACGGGGCCATCATGTGGTATCCATAATCGATTTCCAGTTCCTGGGCGAATTCGCTGGTGTCTTTCAATGTCTGATGGTTCTCGCCCGGAAGGCCAATGATAAAGGAGGCATGGGGGCGAATTCCGGCCTCTTTGCAGTAACGAACGGCTCGTCGGGCCTGATCGAGCGTGATACCCTTTTGAATGCGTTTGAGCATTTCGGGGTTTCCGGATTCTATTCCGAAACTGACACTATCGCACCCGGCCTCCCGCATGATTTGCATGGTTTCTTTGTCGGCCGTATTCACTCGAGAGAATGCGCTCCATCCAAAGTGAAGTCCGCGGTTGATGATCTCAGCACACAGGGATTTAACGCGTTTCTTATTTGCGGTGAAGGTGTCATCGGCAACATTGATCCGGTCTATGCCATATGTCAGCAGGTGTTCGATCTCGTCTGCTACTTTCACCGGGGAACGGTGCCGTACTTTGTACCCAACCATTCGCCTGCCCAGGCAGAATATGCACCGATTGGGACACCCACGGCTGGTGATAATGCTTACCGGAAATCCCAACGCGCGGTAGCGTGACATGGGGAGCAGGTGACGCGCCGGTAAAGGCAGTGAATCCAGATCTTCAATGAGAGGACGCGGCGGGGTGATGACGACCCGTTCACCTTCCCTGAAGGCGATCCCCTGTATTTTGTGCCAGTCTTTTCTATCGTTAATCGCAGGTAAAAGTTCTCGTAGGGTTTCCTCTCCCTCGCCGACGACAATCACATCCAGCTCCGGGTACTGGTTCAGGGTGCGTTCAATATCGAAGCTGACATGGGGGCCGCCCATCATGGTGATAATATCGGGCCTGTGCTGTTTGGCTTCCCGGATGATCTGGATGGCCGGTAGGAAGTTCATAGT
>CAZDMY010000100.1:0-1777 GCA_964506405.1 uncultured Dehalococcoidia bacterium
GGACGAGGATATGAGGGTGCTGATCATTACCGGGGCGGGGGATAAGGCATTTTGTGGTGGTGGGGATATTGCCGATGAAGATATGTATGCTTCCTGGGATATGGAAAAAATGCGTAAATGGGTCCGTAAGACGGCATGCGCCATTACGGAGAAAATACAGAAAATGCCGGTGCCGACCATCGCTGCGGTCAATGGGATTGCCGTGGGCGGCGGATTTGACTGGTCGTGTGCTGCGGATATTCGCATCGGGTGCGAAAAAACCCGTTTTATGTCTGCCCAGATTAAAACCGGCGTCGTCCCGGATTCAGGGGCCTGCTATCTACTGCCCAGGATCATCCGGCTCGACAAAGCGCTTGAGATTCTCTACACTGGTGATTGGATCAACGCAGAGCAGGCGATGGAGCTGGGTATTCTGACCAAACTGGTTAACTTCAGCGAATTGGAGAGCGAAACGACGAAACTGGCGCAGAAAATTGCCCAGAGTCCGCCTATCGTAACACGGTATGTAAAGCAACTTGTATACAGGGGACTTGACAGTGACCTGGCCACTGCATTAGAGATGACCGCGGCGATGACGGCAATGACTATGTTTACTCAAGATCATGAAGAAGGTGTCGCGGCATGGAAGGAAAAGCGCGAGCCGAATTATCAGGGGAAATGATCCCTTCAATACTCGGGAGGTTGAACATTGGCCGAAGAACTAAAGGTTTTTACTGGTAATACCCATCCGGAACTGACGTACGCCATCTGCAACTACCTCGGTTCCCCGCCCGGGCAAATTGAGGTGACCCAGTTTGCCAACGAGAATATTTTTGTACGAATTCTGGAAAATGTGCGTGGCAGGGATGTTTTTATCGTGCAGCCAATAAGCAGTCCGGTAAACAGAAGCCTGATGGAAATCCTGATTATGATCGATGCAGCCAAGCGGGCATCTGCAGAAAGGATCACCGCTGTCATTCCGCATTACGGGTATGCCCGTACCGACAAGAAAGACCAGCCGAGAGTCCCGGTTACGGCACGCCTGGTAGCCGACCTCCTGACTGTGGCAGGGGCCAGCAGGGTCTTGACACTTGATCTCCATGCCGGGCAGATACAGGGATTTTTCAGTATTCCCGTGGATGAACTTTCCGCTTTGTATATACTGAGCGACTACTTTGAAAAGAAGCAACTGGAAAATGTGGTCGTCGTCGCAACCGACGTTGGCATATCCAAACGAGCGCGCGATATGGCCGCACGTCTCAACTGCCGCCTGGCGATCATTGAAAAGCGGCGTGTCGGGAACGATGACCGGACCGAAACGCATCATGTGATCGGTGAAGTAGAGGAGAGGAATGCTATTTTGTTCGATGATGAAATCGATACTGCGGGCTCACTGACCTCTGCTGCAGTCGCACTGAAAGAGCACGGCGCAAATGAAGTATATGCCTGTTGCACACATCCTGTGCTCTCCGGTCCGGCAATCGAACGGATCGCCGGCAGTCCCCTTAAAGAAGTGGTGGTAACCGACAGCGTTCCAGTCCCTGAATCTAAGAGGCTTAATAAACTCACAGTGCTTTCCCTTGCCCCTTTGATTGGCGAGGCGATCCATCGCATTCACGCTAATCTCTCAATAGGAGCGATGTTCCACTAGGAAGAGGTAATATAATCAGTGTTCAAGAAAGTCCTCAGCGTTCTGAGCGGTGATTCCAATGAGCGAGAGCTGAAACGGCTGCAACCGGCCGTCGAAGAGGTAAATTCCCTGGAATCTGAGCTTTCAGAACTTAGCATATCAGACCTT
>CAZDMY010000100.1:1787-8455 GCA_964506405.1 uncultured Dehalococcoidia bacterium
CTTCAGCAGAAAACCCGGGAGTTCAAAGAACGCTTTGATGATGAAGACCTGGACGATCTACTGACCGAGGCGTTCGCGGTCGTCCGGGAAGCTTCGAAGCGAACTCTGGGCATGCGCCATTTTGATGTCCAGTTACTGGGTGGTATCGTCCTGCATGAAGGCAAGATCGCCGAGATGAAAACCGGTGAAGGAAAAACGCTGGTCGCCACTTTGCCCGCCTATCTTAATGCGCTTAGCGGCGAAGGGGTCCATATCGTAACCGTCAACGATTACCTGGCCAAGCGTGATACCCACTGGATGGGCATTATCTATCATACTTTGGGAGTAAGTGTAGGTTGTATTCAGCACGATGCTGCCTTCCTTTACGATCCGGATTACGAATCCGGTGATGAGGCATGGCCGCACTTGAAGCCAGTTGCTCGCAGGGAGGCATATGCTGCGGATATCACCTGTGGGACTAACAACGAATTCGGGTTCGATTACCTGCGCGATAACATGGTTGTCGACCTTTCTCAACGAGTGCAGCGTGGCTTTTACTATGCCATTGTCGATGAAGTGGATAACATCCTGATCGACGAGGCTCGAACACCTTTGATCATCAGCGGTCAGGGCGAGGAATCCAGTGATGCATACCGCATTGCAGCGCGTGCGGTCAATGATCTGAACAAAGGGATAGCCGAAGACGAAATCCAGCAGATGAAAAACCGCATGGGTAACCATGAAGCCCTCGCGCTCGTTGACGAAGAATACGATTATGTTTACGATGAAAAACTGCGGATCAGCTATCCAACCGCCAGGGGTCAGCGAAAAATCACGCGGGTCTTTAAAGACCCTGATATGTACGGCGCAGCGGATACATCGGATGTAAACCTGGATAGAAGTGAAGAGCGGGGAAGGAACCGACATCTGGCAAGCAATGCTTTACAGGCTAAACTGTTTTACCATAAAGAACATCAATACGTCATTGAACCTATTGACGAAAAAGGCCAGGGGATCATGATCGTTGACGAGTTCACCGGTCGGAAGATGCCCGGACGCCGGTTCTCAGACGGTTTGCATCAGGCCCTGGAGGCCAAAGAAAACCTCCCGGTTCGCGCCGAGAGCGTCACAATGGCCACCGTTACTTTTCAGAACTATTTTAGAATGTACGATAAACTAGCCGGGATGACAGGCACGGCCGTAACCGAAGCAGAGGAATTCCACAAGATTTACGAACTCGATGTGGTTGTAGTTCCCACCAACAGGGATTTGATACGAATTGAGTATCCCGATCAGGTTTACCGCAGTATCGAGGGGAAACGGCGGGCCGTCGTCCATGAGATCCAGGAGTATCAGCAGGCAGGACGTCCGGTGCTGGTGGGCACAACATCAGTTGAAGAATCCCAGATTTTGAGCGATATGCTCACGCGTACCGGGATCAAGCACAATGTTCTCAATGCCAAGCTGCACGAAAAAGAAGCTCATATTGTGGCTCAGGCCGGTCGTGCGGGCACGGTAACCATTGCCACGAATATGGCCGGGCGTGGTGTGGATATCCTTCTCGGTGGCAATCCGGAGGAACTGGCTCGCGATCAGATGAGGAAAGAAGAGATCGATTTCGGAACAATCCCCACCAGCCAGTGGAACGATGCCCTCAGCATTCTCCGCAGTGGTGAGGATCCTGCCTCAAAATATCCGGATCGCTGGGCCCGGATACTCAAAGAGCGTTACCGCCAGTGTGAGGAAGAGAAACAGAGAGTGCTTGAAGCCGGCGGACTGCATATCATTGGTACAGAGCGTCATGAAGCACGGCGTATCGATAATCAGTTGCGTGGCCGGGCAGGGCGGCAGGGTGACCCCGGAAGTTCCCGTTTCTTCGTATCGGTTCAGGACGATATCATGAGGCGTTTTGGGGGGGACCGTATTGGTGGTGTTATGGACCGGTTCCATTTCGACGAGGATACGCCTATCGAACACTCCATGATCTCAAAAGCAATTGAAAATACGCAAATGAAAGTGGAAGCCCATCATTTCGATATTCGTAAACGGCTGCTTGAATATGACGATGTGCTCAATAAACAGCGTGAAGTCATTTATGGGGAAAGGGAAAAGCTGCTGAGCGGTGCAGATTTGAAGGCGAATATTCAGGATATGGTAGCTCGGGCCTTAAAGGATACCATTAACAAATCGCTGCCGGGGGATGAACCGGACGACTGGGATATGAATTCCCTGTTAAAAGAGTTCGAGTCGATAATGCCTCTCTCTAACGAATTCAGTCCCAACCGCCTGCTGACAATGAGCCGCGACGAGATTGAAGAAGCGCTACTGGCTAATGCGACCGAGCTTTATGAATCGCGCGAATCGGATATGGGTCCGGAGGACATGCGATTTCTGGAACGCCTGATCATGCTTCGTTCCATTGACAACCGCTGGCGTGAACATCTGACCGTACTGGAAAACATGCGCCAGGGGATCGGATTGCGGGCGTATGCACAGCGCGATCCGCTTGTAGCCTACAAAACGGAAGCGCATGCCCGTTTCCGGGAGCTGCAGGAATTGATCCAGGAGGATATCGTACGTACCATCTACCGGGTGTCACTGGTGAGAAATCAGCAGCCAGCATCTCAAAAACGTGAGAAAGTTCCGGTTGCCAAGAAAGTCGGCAGGAACGACCCGTGCCCGTGTGGCAGCGGGAAGAAATACAAGAAGTGTTGCGGTCGAGCTGCATAGATGCAGCCGGGAGTTTGCGGGCATGCCCATTTACGAATACAAGTCTGTAGCTGATCCCTGTGAATTCTGCAAAACGGTATTTGAAATCAGGCAGAAAATCGATGCCCCCCCTCTCACTGCATGTCCGAAATGCGGGCGGCAGGTAAAGCGTTTGCTTTCGAGAAGCTTCATTGCAGTAACGGATAGCCTTTCACCCGAAGACACATTTAGCACCTGTTCTGATATGGAAGCCGATCGAATGGGACTCGAGGGCGGCTTCGCCGCTGATCAAGTGTGGGAATGAAATTGTCTGACGTTAGTGCTATAATCAAAAACAATGGAGATTGTCCCGTGAGAAAATTACTCGTCTTACTCAGCTTGCTTATAATTGTAGCGCCCATCTTAGCAGGTTGCGTGGAAAACAACGGCATCGCAACACCTCCACCAACCACCACCCCTGCTGCCACTGCGTCTCCTGAACCGACCAACATCCCGGAAGTACCGCCGCAACTGACTTTTCAGCAAGGCCAGCGGTGGCTGTTTGGTTACTTCGTTGAAGAGCAGGAGTTCGGTTCATACGAATACGAAATAACGAACGTCCAGTTGCTAGAGGGCAATACCCTGTATACCGTAAAATCCGATTTGAACCTCAAATCCAGTTCTGCCTGCAAACCAACATTATTTGAAACCACTTATGTGCTAACCAGTCAGGGAACACCGGTGAAATACAGCAGTTCGGGCAGAATAGGATCAGGCTGAGGGTCCGAGAAGCGGTCGGTCGGCTGCAATGCGGGAACGAAAACCATCAATGCCTGGGTAAATATTCAGGGGAACAGTACAGAAGATCAAATACCAGTCACCCCGAGGAGGTTTTTACTCGATGACCGAGTCCCCGGGTTATATGACTTGATGTATACCCTGCTGCCTCTGGAGACTGGCGCGGTACTATCGGTTCCGGTTTACTACCCGGAAGAACTTAAAGCTGAAGAACTGGCAATAGAAGTCCGTAATGATACCGATATTGTGCAAATGGCAGGCAGAGACCTGATTGTGTATGCCTGCGATGTCGGTTCACCTACCCAGGTTCACTATGTAACCCGCGAGGGCCAACTGGTTAGAGTTGAACGCCCTTATGAAAGCGTAACCATCAAGCTAATGGAATCTGGTATCGTAGAATAGCCAGGAAAACACGGCCCATTACTTATCCAGCAAGGCGGCCACTCCCGGCAGCATTTTCCCCTCCAGGAATTCGAGCGACGCACCACCACCCGTGGACACATGATCCATCTTCCCTTCTAACCCCAGTTGCCTGACGGCCGAGGCGGTATCGCCCCCGCCGATAATAGTAGTGGCTTCCAGTTGGGCCAGAACGCCGGCGATTGCTCTCGTTCCTTCAGAAAATGCACTGAATTCAAAGACCCCGACCGGTCCGTTCCAGACAATGGTTTTGCACCCTTTAAGCGATTCACTGAATAGCGCAATGGTCTTCGGCCCGATATCCAGCAGTATCCAATCCTTCGGTACTTCAGATACGGGGACTGTTTTATATCTGGCATCGGCATGGAAGGTTTCGGCTGCAATCCCATCCACAGGTAAAATAAGTTTCACCCCTTTGGATTTGGATTTTTCCACTAGCGATCGGCTGAATTCGAGTTGATCATCTTCCGTCCTGGAACCGCCGACATCGTAACCCTGAGCTTTGAGAAATGTATGGGCCATTCCTCCGCCGACAATAAGTACATTCACCTTATTGATGATGTTGTCAAGAAGGGTTATTTTGTCAGCCACCTTTGCGCCGCCAATAATCATAGCGAACGGACGAGCCGGGTCCCTTAATGCCTTACCCAGGTACTCAATCTCTTTTTCCATGAGGAAACCGGCAACTGCGGGCAGATATTCTGCCACCCCGGCCGTGGAAGCGTGTGCTCGATGGGCCGTGCCGAAAGCATCGTTTACATAAACCTCGGCAAGCGCAGCAAGCGATTTGGCAAACTGAGGATCGTTCTTAGTTTCCTCCGGGTGAAAACGCAGGTTTTCCAGTAAAACTATATCCGATGCCTGCATTTCATCAACTGACCTCTCTACTTCAGAACCGATGCAATCGCCGGTGCATTTCACCGGCCTTTCCAGGATCCTGGCGAGACACTTCCCAACACGATTGAGCCGTAAAGATTCTACTACTTCGCCTTTCGGCCGGCCTAAATGTGAGCAGAGGACTACTTTTGCGCCATGACCGAGCAGATACTGAATCGTTGGAACGGCCGCTTTCACGCGGGTGTCATCGTTGATCTCCCCGGTGGTTTTATCCAGTGGTACATTGAAATCGACCCGAACCAGCACCTTTTTCCCGCGAATATCGATATCTTTGACCGTCTTCTTATCCATCGCTTTCTCCGTGCAATTCCTCCAGGGTGTCTACTATCTTCTCCGCTTCGGACACTGACTCGGGTGCCACATCGTAGGGGCTGAGGCCCTTAAAGTCCGCTTCTCGTACATTGGCATCGTTATGGAGAAAACCGAGCACCTCCAGATCCGGCAGATTCTGCCGGACAAATTCCTCATCTTCGGGTCCGTTTATTTTGTTGCCCACGACATATGTCTTTTTGACTCCCAGATCGGCCGCCAGTTTCTTTACCGATTTGGCGGTTTGGACACTTCGCTGGCCGGGTTCAACCACCACGATAAACGCATCGACGTTTCGTACCGTGCCCCGTGCCAGGTGCTCAACCCCGGCATCCATGTCCAGGATGACCGTGTCGTCCCGCCGAAGGATCAGATGGCTTAGCAGTGCCCTTAAGAGTGTGCTCTCCGGGCAGATACATCCCATCCCGCCGGTATCTACTGTCCCGAGCATAAGAAGCTTAACGCCGTTTTTCTCCACCGAGAAGCGGTCCGGGATATCATCCACTTTAGGATTCATTTTGAAAAAGGGGGCCTGGCTACCGGGCTTGGCACCCGTCCTTTCCTCTATTAAATCGCTCATTTCCGCAATCGGTGTAATAGATTGCATCTCATCCCAGGAGAATCCCAGAGCTGCTCCAAAATTGGCATCCGGATTGGCATCAATTGCCAGCACGCGGTGACCCCGCGAGGCATAAATGCGTGCGAGTAAACTGGCAAGCGTGGTCTTCCCAACACCTCCCTTTCCTGAGAGTGCTAGTTTCAACATAGTAAACCTCCCTGTACTAACTGGCGTAATGCCCCTGCCATACTTCGAAAAACTCAGCACGAACAGGCTCGTTTCCCCTTCGCGGTTTCGTTCACCCTGAGCTAAGTCGAAGCGGAGCTTATTCGCAGTTAACTTTTTGTTTGATCGAGTAAACCCGGAATTTATCTATTCGCTCAACACACCGCTGCCGTTGATTCAATTAAGGTATGTTTGAGGACCTCATCGATATGGTTAGCAAATATGAATTTCAATTCCCGCTTGATTTCCTGTGGGACTTCTTCCAAATCCTTTTTGTTATCGCCGGGCAGGATGACCTTCCTGACTCCTGCCCGGTGTGCCGCCAGAACTTTTTCCTTGATGCCTCCTACCGGCATCACTTTACCTCTTAAAGTGATCTCACCTGTCATGGCTACGTCCTTTCGAACCGGTTTACAGGATATAGCTGAAGCCAGAGAGACCGTCATCGTCACCCCGGCTGAAGGCCCGTCTTTGGGGATGGCTCCGGCCGGCACATGGATATGTATATCCTTCGACTCAATGAAGTTCTCGTCCACACCCAGTGCGGATGCGCGCGATCTTGCATAAGTCAGTGCAGCTTTGGCGGATTCCTGCATCACATCACCCAGTTGACCGGTGAGTATCAGGTTACCTTTACCCGGAACAAGCAACGTTTCGATGAACAGTATATCACCGCCGGCCGGGGTCCAGGCGAGCCCCGTCGCGACGCCCGTTTCGTCCTTACCTTCGGCCACCTCGTAGCGGTATTTTTCAGGGCCGAGAAAACCCTTGATATTCCTGGGTGTGATGGATA
>CAZDMY010000101.1:0-5988 GCA_964506405.1 uncultured Dehalococcoidia bacterium
TTGAACGTGTTCGAGGCACCAGTGCTGATTGCGGCATTGACGAAGCCGTACCCGAACCGTGATCCTGAAAATCAACCCATATATAATCAGGGATTACAGGGGGTTTCGGCTGCTATTGAGAATCTGCATCTGGCAGCTACTGCGTTGGGCTACGGCGGATGCTGGGCTGTGCTCCCGCTTGAACTGGCGCGCATGGAAATCGAAGCAGTGCTGGATGTTCATAAGCCCTGGTTTGCGGTGGCGTTGCTCTCCATCGGTGTGCCGGCTAAAGCCGCTTCTATACCAAAAAGGAAGCCCCTTGAGGAGATTGTCACCTTCAAATGAAAATCCTGGGGATTGAGACTTCCTGCGACGAAACCGCCGTCGCGGTCGTTAAAGACGGTACCGCCATTCTCTCCAATGTGATTGCTTCCCAGGTGGAGATCCACTCCAGGTATGGCGGAATTGTACCGGAGGTTGCCTCCAGGCAGCATCTCCTGGCCATCAATCCTACGCTTGATCGAGCACTGACCGAAGCGGGAACAAGTCTCGGAGATATCGATGCGATCGCGGTAACCAACGGCCCCGGACTTGCCGGTTCACTGGTTGTGGGTGTTAGTCTGGCAAAATCGCTGGCGCTGGCCTGCGACCTGCCGCTGGTGGCCGTCAATCACCTTGAAGGGCATATCTATGCCAACTGGCTGGAGGGTGGACCGCCTGAATTTCCTCTACTCTGCTTGATCGTTTCGGGCGGCCATACCGATTTGATGCTGATGACAGATCACGGAAAATACCGGCATCTGGGGAAAACTCTCGACGACGCCGCCGGGGAGGCGTTCGATAAAGTGGCTCGTTTGCTTGGGTTGGGATACCCGGGAGGTCCGGCGATAGAGAAGGCGAGCCTTGGGATTGAAGCCCCTGTAGAATTGCCACGGGCATGGTTGAAAGGAACCGACGATTTCAGCTTCAGCGGATTGAAAACCGCTTCGCTTCATATGGCGCGTAAACTGGGCATCGGAACCGGGGAAAACAATCCGGCGGCCGCCAATCTGGCGCGAGAGGTCGCGGCAGGTTTTCAGGAGTCGGTGGTCGATGTTCTGGTTACCAAAACCTGCCAGGCTGCTGAAAACTATCAAGTTAAACAGATCCTTTTGGCCGGGGGTGTGGCAGCGAACACTGTTCTTCGCGATTCCATTCAGAAACGTTCACGTGTCGCGGTACAGATACCCAGTCCCGTATTGTGCACCGATAATGGGGCGATGATCGCCTCTTGCGGCTTTTTTCGGTTTCCACAAAGGCAAACGAGTAACTGGGATCTGGATGTAAACCCGAATTTGAAAATTGTCGGGTAGCATGCGTGGAAGCTATTCGGCCAGATGCACCTTGCCGGCTTTATCTATCCAGTATGAATGCATCGTCTGGTCCTTCCCCAGATAATGGCTCACCGGCATAATACCACTGCCGGATCGGCTGATACCAACCAGCGGAAGCTCCCCTTTATTAGAGACCGAACCAGTCATATTTCGAGTGATATTCGTAGCTGAATTGGCTGAGTTGTCCCAGTCGATCCTTTCATCAGTATAAAGATTGACAATAGGCGGATCCGGTGCGGTAAGCATCATATCAACCGCTTCTTTGACCTCTTTCCACTCATCAGTACCGAAAGTAGCACGTTCGGGAGCCGAGGGCGGTCCGCATCCGAATATGCCGGTCAATATAATGATAGCGAGGATCACGACCACTGATGCAATTGTATACATGGTGCTTGCCTGAAGTAATGGGCCTATTATAGCGGTACCTTGGCGCCGATGCAAGCCGTTTCTCAGAGATGAACCAAAGGGCAACTATAGCAGCGCTGGTCCTGACAGAATGATTTGTACAGATGGATCATTCCCTGTTGCTGTTGAGTACGCAATCCTGCCGCAGACTTCCTTTCCTCCCAGAACAGCTTGCCCAGGTACCGGGTGATTTGATTATCCCCCGATTTGGGGTAGGCCCGGCAAAGCTCCAGAATGTGTTTGGTCAAATCGGATTGAGAGTTCTGATATGACCAGGCCAGGGAAAACGGTAAAACAATATTGACCGCTATTTCCCGTGCCCTTGCCTGCCCGATCAGGTCGCGCACAATAAATTGACTTTCAATTGAAGCAGCGGCTTTCTGCGGTACTACCTCTCTGATTCCGTTGATTACCGAGTGCGCCAGGTTATCATCCATATGGCGATCGATCAAACAGGCGGCTGCCATCAATCGTGATGTGGGGAAGTTCTTTGGGTGCATTCGCGAGAAGTGCCAGTCAGTATATTCCATTGACCGGTTAGTCCCAAGATTTTGCCAGATGTTATCCAGCGATGAAAGCGTCTTCAAATGATTCGGATTACGGACTTGCGGATGCTGGCTGGGCAGTAACCCGGCAGCGCCCAGTAGCAATGCCTGAAGAACTGAAACCCGGTCATGCTTTTCGATTTCTAAAACGCTGTCCCTGATGATCTGGAGAGGCAGAAGACGGGCCAGTTCCTGGAACGCTTTTTTATTCTTGGTGTACCCCAGCGCGCCCATAATTCCCTGATAAAGCACCTGTTCGGGGTCTTCCAGAATCAACGATACTTCAAAGGATGCCGATTTTACATAAAACCTCTCCATGCCCAATTGGTCCAGCAAGTTATTGAGATGGTCGAGGCCGTATCGATCGCCGACACCACGGCAAGGCAGCGAAGGCGCTTCTTTCAATTCGGCCCGAACCGAAAGCTCGTCCATCGTGCCATTGAGGAAATTCAGTAAGGAAACAGTGGGGATCGCCGATCCGTTTTCTCGATGCGCCGGGGTTTTGGAATCAGCCCACAGCACCACTTGAAGTATCACGCTGTTGTATTCAGGATTGTGTTGATGTCCGTGGGAATACCAGTCACTCGATCTTACGTGAAGCTCGACATCACCCGTTACGATTTCATCATCCAGTAGTATGGAAGCGCCGAGGAAATCGGGGCCGCTGTCCTTGTTTTCGATGCCCTGGTACCGGACCTGTACCATTCGGCCATCGCTCGAAGGCAGCGGGCCTTTCTGAATCCACTGTCCTTTCCATATCTCGGCCAGGACGCTTTCCGGAATCCTGTGGTGTTCGGATTTCATAGGATCGATAGAAAAGCTTTACTTGAATGTATCCATCGCACCATATGCGGCCCGGAGCCGATTGCCGACCAGTTGCGCCAACCGGTCCATGACTGCGAATCCGATGACCGGATTCTGTTCCAGCATGGTGCGCAAATTAGCTCCTTCCAGCGTAATGAATCGGGTGGGTTTCTGGCATCGGGCGGAGGCCGATGCGCTGCAGGGTTCGCATAGAACGGAAGACCATCCCATCCCCCTGCCCTTCCCTAGAAGGTCTAACATCATTTCTCCCTCACGCTGGCCCAGATTGACAGCGCGCACCAGAGCAACCTGGCCATCGGCAATCAGGTAGATTCTGGTGCAATATTGCCCCTGGCTGATCACCGTGTCGCCCGCTTCATACGTCTCCAGCGTGCACAGGTCAGCTATCTGCTCTATGGTAGCCCGATCCAGCATGCTGAATATTTCACAATCTTCTAAAGCTTCAATGATTTCCGATGATGCCATGTAATTGCCTCCTGATTTTGGCTGGCAAAGTATCAATATACCATCTTTCGCCGGTTCGCTTCAATAATGATGCGGTTGATATCGGTTGTTTTTGCAAGCTCTTGCGGCAAATAGTATAGACGCGGAAAAGTCCCCGAGCATTCGCCGCCGGTGATAAACACCTTTTCATGGGGATAAATACCGATAATGGAAAACGTAAAATCCTTCCGGTGCCTGCTCATTTGTTTTACAGCCTTTGATGCATTTCTCAGGATGCGTTGCTCAGATGGGTTTTCAATATCGATAACAAGACGATTGTTGCCTTCACTCGTATACGCTGTTTCAAGTAACGAAACGATATAGTTGGAATAATTCAGTTCCTGCCAGTTCTTTGGGCTTGTAATCGTAAGAACTTCCCTCCAAATGGCATTTGCGTTTGATAACGTCTCGAAGGCATATGCGAAACTGGCAGGTTCGTTGTTTGATATACACCTTTCGATATACGCCCTAATGGGATTCAGCGGTTGACAGCTCTCTGTCTTGAGAGGTATTTGCGCTGTAATGAGTGCACTGATCTTATCTGCATGCTGCCCGACACGGGTGATCCAGTGGTCCATCATGTCCCTGCTCAGCAACCTGTTGTTATAGGCGTCAATCAGGTATAAATAGTATTCCACCGTGGGCATGGCGAGAGTGACACTATGAAAGGCTTGACTGGCCGGTGCAATTGCAGAAATCAGGTCGGTAAGCCGCGTGACGGAATCGACCTCATACGGACAAAGATCCTCCGAAATATTCAGCCCGGATATCTGTGAGCGGAGTTTATTTGACGGTGAGACAATCGATACGGTTTCCCCGGATACTAGAGTGGCGGTGGCGTTGGCTGCGCAAAAAAGGCAGGTATCAGTCAGTATTGTGATTTCCCCGGGCGGGTGGATTTCCGATCGGCTGACGCCAATGCTCTCACCATCAAGCCGCAGGTATTGATAACTGCCGTCTGCGAATACTACACCGAGATAGCGACCGGCCAAAGAAGGTTTCCTGTTATCAGGCCTGGCCAGGCTGTGCTCCAGGTAATCCCCGGTCAGGCGTGCATGCGTCGGAAAAATACCGGCATTAACGTATGAACTAAATATTCGCTTCAACGAATTGCTTGTCTTATCATCTTCGCCAAGCTGTTTCCGATAAACGCGCATGTCCCCGTAGAAAAACTCATCCGGTGTATCCGTTTCTTCGGGGTGCAGGCTGCAAAATCTGGTTTGATTCATAAATATATTTGTGAATTAGCCCAGGGTAATTTCCATAATTATCGGCCACCGAGATTGATGAACAAAGATCAGTAGGGCGTGAGCCTGATGACCAGGTGATATCCTGAAAGGTTTCTACCGGTTATTAAGAGTCAGTACGCCCTCCCCGCTGATAATCGTTTCGCCACCCTGATTGCGGCAAACGACATTCGCCCGCACCTGACTGCCCGATTCCGTACGATTAACTTTCTTAACGGCTCCACTGATTGTTACCTGATCGCCGGGACGCGCCGGGGTTTTAAAACGCACATTTAATTTGCCGGTCTCAAGCCAGCTCTTGCCGAAGTTAGAGGTGAGCATCCGGGACAAATAAGCCAGGATGAGCATCCCGTGGGCAATTGTTCCCCCCAGCGCCGTGGATCTGGCAAATGATTCATCAATGTGAATCGGATTGAAATCCCTGCTGGCTTCCGCGTAGCGATTGATGTTTTCCTGAAGGATTTCCTGGCTAAGTGATTGTAACTGCGTTCCTTCAGTAATGGACTGAAGATCGATATACGGTTGATCTGTCATCTAATTCCTTCCTGATGCCGGTGTCACTACCTGCCAATTCTATGTTTCCGCTGTGCAGGTGTCAAGAAGGCTTTTTGTAACGGATTATGTTTTTCTATATCTCCCCAGCGGCAGAATGTCGTACGCCTGCTCCTTACCTGCCAGCAGGGCCACTGCCACCTGGACCGCATCGATATAGGTGAAACAGGGAATTCGTTTCTCGGCGGCAGCCCTTCGGATTTGAAAGCCGTCCTGGAGGGATTCCCGCCCCCCCGTCGGCGTGTTGATCGCCACATTAACCGTGCCGTCCTCGATAATGTCCAGGACATTTGGGTGTCCTTCCGATATTTTCTTACTGATCATCTTCACGGGGATATCAAGTGCCTGGATCATGGCTGCGGTTCCTTCGGTAGCATATATGGAATAATCCAGCCTGGCAAGGCGCTTTATCATGGTTACCGCTTGAGGCTTATCACGATCGGACAGGCTGAGCAGGATTGAACCTTTGGGCGGGATCATGGTTCCCGAGGCAATGAGGGCTTTCACCAGCGCGCCGGCAAAATCGTGGTCTATCCCCATCACCTCACCGGTGGATTTCATCTCCGGCCCCAGAAACGT
>CAZDMY010000101.1:5998-8348 GCA_964506405.1 uncultured Dehalococcoidia bacterium
GGAACACGCGCCGGATATTCGTCTCGATGAAGGCGACGGGCAGGGCGTAGGCGAAGGCGCAGATTGCTCCCGAGGTGTAAACACCGACCCCCGGCAGCTTCGACATGGAAAATACGGGTGCCTTCACTCCCACCAGTGGCTGGATAGGCCAGAGACCGCCTTCATACCCCTGATCTTTAAGGGAATGCCCCAGCATGACGTTGGTGGCCAGTTTTACCATGGGAACCCCGGTTACCTTTGATAAAAACGGCACTGTCCGGCTCGCACGGGGGTTGACTTCCAGAACATATATGTCGGAGGTCCAGTCTTCTGAGGTAATTACATACTGAATATTCATCAGGCCTCTCACCCCCAGATTGAGGCCGATGCTGGTAGTATACTTGACTATTGTCTCCGTCTCACGATGGGTGAGATTTAGACCCGGATAAACAGCCATGGAATCGCCACTGTGAACCCCGGCGCGTTCGATGTGTTCCATGATGCCCGGAATCAGGACGCGCTCGCCGTCGCATATGGCGTCCACTTCCACCTCTTTGCCTTGAATGTACTTATCGATCAGGATAACGCGTTTCTCATCCAATTCTGCAGCGTTCTTCATATAAGTGGCCAGTTCAGCCGGATTGTGAACGATCTCCATAGCCCGGCCGCCAAGTACGTAGCTGGGCCTTACCAGTACCGGATATCCGATTATCTGGGCCGTGTTCAATGCTTCCTCGACCGAGTAGATGGCCGAGCCCGGTGGCTGAGGGATACCGAGCTTGTCGAGGAAATCTCCAAACCGCCCGCGATCTTCGGCGATATCGATTGCATCATAACTGGAACCGTAAAGCGGCATCCCGGCGCGTGTTAACGGCTCAGCCAGATTAATGGCGGTCTGACCGCCGAACTGTACAATGGAAGGTGGCGGAGAGTATCCGTTCGATTCATTCTCGAGAATATCGCGCAGGCTTTCTTCATCAAGCGGCTCGAAATACAGACGGTCGCTGGTATCAAAATCGGTGGAGACCGTTTCCGGGTTGGAGTTGACCATGATACTCTTGACCCCGGCATCCTGTAGCGCCCAGGCAGAGTGAATGCTGCAATAATCGAATTCGATTCCCTGCCCAATGCGTATCGGTCCGCTGCCTATGACCACGGCTTTGGGTCCTTCCAGAGGGAGGGCTTCATTTTCCTGTTCATAAGTACTATAGAAATACGGGGTTTCGGCAGCGAATTCTGCGGCGCATGTATCGACCATTTTGTAGGTGGGGAGAACATTCCATTGATGGCGAAGCTCTCTCACTTGATCAGGGAGCTTATCGGCAAGAGTACCGATGACACTGTCGGAAAAACCCATTTGTTTGGCTTCCCTCATCAGGTCGGAGGTTAAATCCTCGGAAAGGAGCCGTTTCTCCATGTCGATAATATTCCGGAACTTGTAAAGGAACCACGGATCGATGCCTCCGGTTCTACGGCTGACGGCCTCTACAGTAATCCCACGACGAAGCGCAGAGAGGATTGCCCACAGCCTCTGGTCGTTGGGGTGGAGGGGATAATTGCGACCTTTCCAGGCAGGGTCTTCCCAAAGCACGGTGCGCCTGCCGAACTCCAGCGAACGGATCGCTTTCTGGAATGCACCCTCAAGAGACCGGTCGATGGCCATGGTTTCGCCTGTGGATTTCATCTGCGTGCCCAGGATGCGGTCTCCCATCGCGAATTTGTCGAACGGCCATCTAGGAATTTTCACCACGCAGTAATCGAGCGCAGGCTCGAAGGCAGCCGTGGTCTCCCCCGTCACTTTATTAGGTATCTGATCCAGGGTTTTGCCGATGGCGATCTTAGCTGCTACCCTGGCGATCGGATAGCCGGTGGCTTTACTGGCAAGCGCCGAACTTCGGCTGACCCGAGGATTTACTTCGATTACATAGTAGGGGCTCTCGTTATCATGCCGCCTGGCCACACTCGAATGAGGCTCGAGGGCGAATTGAACGTTACATCCCCCTTCGATTCCCAGGGCCCGTATGATCTTCAGGCTGGCTGAGCGCAGCATCTGGTATTCTTTGTCGGTTAGTGTCTGGCTGGGAGCTACGACAATGCTGTCGCCGGTATGAACGCCCATCGGATCGATGTTTTCCATATTGCAAATGGTGATGCAATTATCTGCGCTGTCGCGCATAACTTCGTATTCCAGTTCCTTCCAGCCGATCAGGCACTTTTCAATCAGGATTTGATGGATCGGACTTGCTGAGAGGCCGCTTAAAGCTAAATGTTCCAGCTCCGATTCGCTCTGTGCGATGCCACCCCCGGTCCCGCCTAACGTATACGCGGGACGGATCACCACCGGCAGCCCAACGGCACGGGCTGCCTGGAT
>CAZDMY010000102.1:0-2207 GCA_964506405.1 uncultured Dehalococcoidia bacterium
GCCAACCGGAGGCTCTTGCCTCCAATGAAGAAAGGCAGGAACAACCAATAATTAAGATTGTTGCCGATAAGCATGATCGGGAATGAAAGTCAGGCGGCGGAGCCGCACGCATACGCTCCCAGCGAGACGCTGGGAGCGAGATAACGCCGTTTTCACCCTCACCTGGCCTCTCCCTCGAGGGAGAGGTAATTCCTTTGTTTCTACTAGCAAAGAGGACTTACGATTGATTCTCCGCCATATGCCGGGCTGCGATGTATCCGAAAACGAAGCTCTTGGATTGGCAGGCGCCGCTGGTATACATGAACCCGTGAGTCAGGAATGCGGTGGTATTGCTCGTGCCATAAAGTCCGGGAATGGGATTCCCACGGGCATCGATCACCTGCGCGCTGGTATTGGTCACCAGTCCGCCCAGGGTTCCCACCGAACCCAGTTCCAGTTTAATCCCATAATACGGCCCGGAACCCACAGGGCCCAACACCGGACCGGGTGAGAAATCCGGATTTCTCCGGCTGCCCCAGTAGTGATTGTAGGTGCTTTCACCGCGATGGTAATCCGGGTCTTCACCCTTCTCGGCATACTGGTTGAAGCGATTAACTGTTTCGACGAGCGCATCGCCCGGAATACCCAGCTTATCGGCAAGTTCCGGCAGGGTTTCCCCCCTGACGAGCCACTTATCATTGGCCACCATCGTGGCCAGAATGCCCATACCGGAACGATCCAGCTCCGCCTGATCGGAAACCCAGAACAGGGGAGCATTGGCCAGTTCCGAGAAGTTCTTATCGTATTCCAGGAAAGCCCGGCCGATATCCGGATAGAAGGATTCATTGCAGCAGCGTTTGCCGTGGCGGTTGACGATAATATTGCCCGGATATCCATAGGCCAGCGGCCGGAAGAAGGGCTTGCCCTGAATCTCCTCCCCCTCCACCCGGTACATCGGCTGGTAGATGGCATGATCCATCAGGGCGATCTGGGCTCCGGCCTCCATTCCCATTACATGGCCATCCCCTTCCAGGGAGTTAGGAGACATGCCGCGAAGATTGGCCACATTCATGAATTGCCTGGCCATACCCGGATTCCATTCAAATCCACCCGAAGCGAGCAGCACGCCCTTATTGGCCTTGATAAAGAAATCCTTTCCCTCTTTTTCGGCGCGCAGGCCGACCACCCGGCCATCTTCGATCACCAGTTCTCGGCCTCGAACTTCAGTCATGATGTTGATTCCGCGTTCGACGCATCCCATCACCAGTCCGCCGATCAATCCCCGACCCTCCGCCCATTTCTCCCGCACTCCGGCGAAGAACGGCACCGGATCGGGCCGGACTTTTGCCACCAGCGGATGTTCCTTTTCCGCTTCAGTGAGGCGAGGTATCATAATCTCCGGGTCGGGATAAATCTGCCTGCCGCGCTTTTTCCCCCCGGGTAGATCGGCATAGTAATCCGGACTGGCCTCAATGGTCAACACCAGCGGCGTTTTCTCCGTGAAGTACCGGACTGCCTGGGGGCCGGTATCCAGAAATGTATTCAAAATGTCTTCGTCGTGACGGCCCATTCCGGTATGGCGGATATGCGTCAGGGCTTCGTCTTTGGAATCATCAAATCCCTGCTCCAGCATGATATGATTGCAGGGTACCCAGAACACTCCACCGGAAAGTGCGGTACCACCACCCAGATACTCGGATTTTTCCAGCAACACAACTCGGAGCCCCAGATCGTGAGCCATAATCACAGAAGCCAGGCCCCCTGAGCTGGACCCCATCGTAACCAGGTCAGTTTCAAGATCCCAATTTTGCGGACTTTTTCGGATAACCATGATTTTCCTCCTTTTCTGCTGTGCAGTTGTTCTCCGTTGATGCGCAACACCGTTAGCAAATTGTACTAGCCAGAACCTTGCCGCTGCCCTCTCGTTTGCACCTGCCCCCAGTTTTGAGCGACCTGCCCGGAAGTGACTCTACGAGCCCATTCGATCGCAGTCTCCGATTCATATGCCAGCGCGTCGGCGAGGTTCATTTCATATCCTTTATCGATTAGTTGTTTGTACTGGGCGATCACGTTCTGCGGGCAGGAAAGGATATCCTTAGCCAGCGACCGGCAGGCTTCGAGCAATTGAGCGGGTTGAACAATCCGGTTGACCAGCCCCCATTCCAGAGCCTGTTCGGCCCCAAGATAGTTGCCGGTCAGCGATAATTCCTTGGCCCGGTTGATCCCGA
>CAZDMY010000102.1:2217-8131 GCA_964506405.1 uncultured Dehalococcoidia bacterium
AGCATGCCTACACGTGCATGGGTATCGGCGAACTTCGCCTCGGTAGAAGCAATGAGGATATCGCAATTCAGTGCCAGTTCGAATCCGGCAGTAACGGCATGTCCGTTGATCGCGCCAATGATCGGCCCGGAAAACCCGGCCATAGCTCCCACCACATCTGCTTCGCCGGAAAAGGCTTCTTTATCTGAAGGCCCGGCGGCCGCCTCTTTGAGGTCCATACCGGCACAGAAGGCCCGTCCGGCACCGGTGAGAATAACCACGCGACAGTTTTCATCCTCGGCGAGAGAACGGAAAGCTGCGACGATAGCTTCGCGCAGTTCCCGGTTGAGCGCGTTCATCGATTCCGGCCGGTTCAAGATGAGCGTGGCAATTTCGTCTTCCTTTTCGATTAGAAGGACTGATGACATTTTATATTTTTTCTCCCAACAATATGAAACATGGGACATCAGGGCAGGCACAGGTTCCTGTCCCTGCAAATTCTATGCAGGACTAGCATCGATAGTATTCGTCATCTTGCCATTTCAGCGGGTTGTTTTGTACATATTCTGCTATACGGTTGAAAGATTCTTCGTTCCGAATTATGTGTTCGTAGTAATTACGCTGCCATAGTCTTTTATTGAACGGCTTCCATTTTTCATATTTGACATTTCGAATATATTCGTTCGTTGATAATGATTTAAAGGCACCAACCATACCACCTACGGTTGTTTGTCCCGACATCACTGATTCTTTTGTAGGGGCAATCCCTTGTGGTTGCCCTTTCTCCGGTCTCCCGGTTTGTTTTTGGACGGGGTTCTGGGTACCCACGAGGGGTACCCCTACAATTTCAACGACCCCATGAAAATGATTCGGCATGACAACAAAATCATGTACCCTGACATTATCAAAACTTCCTGTCGATTTTCGCCATTGCATCTCAATCATCATCCCCGCATCATTTAAAAACATTACCCCATTTTCGATTTTACCGAACAGACATAGCCAATTGTGGGTGCATATAGTAACAAAATACAATCCTCGCATAGAGTAATCGTACTCTTTCAATCGAATGGAACGGCGGTGGTGAGTATCAGGATTGTATTTCATAGTACTGGTCAACAGCAAATTACAGCCGAGTCTGTGGGGAAATATGGACCTGCCTTTGTTATCCTAGCAATCCCCTCTCCTCCAGATCATCAGCTATGTTTTGCAAAGCCAGCGATTTCAGACTCTCCCTTTTCGGCAGACCTGTAGCTACATCCCAGCCTCGGATCCGGTAGTATTCGTCTTTCATCTGCTCGAAACCCTCCCGGTCCACAACCGAGCCGATTCTTGATATCTTCTCTCCATCTTTATCGGGCACAAGGCATTCCGGGTCCATCACCCCGAATTTCAGCGGTTTCTCGTGCCACTCATCCGGGAGCCGGTCATCTTCCCGGCCGCGATGGCCTTCGCGGAGCGCGATGGCCCGCTGCAGGCTGAAAATTCGCGCGCCGATTTCGTACAGGTCTTCCTCGGAGATATCATTCCCGGTAACAGCGGAAAGAATGCGGCTCTCCAGGGTCGGATCGCCTACGTGATCTTCACTGTCCCTGATGGTTAAAATCGGATAGACCCAGTCACAGACCATCAGCGCTTCCTTGGCGTACTGCCGATCCTGGATCATTTTGGCTGCCAGCGCCTTACCGTCGAAACTGGTGAAATCAGCCGCAGCCTCGCTTCCCCAGAATCTTTTAGCCATCTTCTTGAGCACATCGGAGGTAACGTAAGCATCCTCGAGCCCCTTTGCCCAGCTCGCCCACTGTGCCAGAGTGAGCCCGACCTCATGGAGCTGCTGGATGGGTTCCCTCGGCTCCATCGCCCACAGAAGTGCTGTGGTTATGTAAAGCCTTGGATCGTATGGATCGTTATGGCGAATGAGATCGGGCGCGCCATCACCAATCTGTTCGGCGGCCCGCGGCAACCCCTGCGCCAGCACCTCCCCGAAGCCCTCTCGCAATGCAATCATCCTGATAAGCGATTCGATAAATTCCAGGCTGCCGATCTCAGAGAAAGGTAAGCCCGTGCCCTCCTCGGTCAGCAGGCCCGCCTTAAAGCAGCGGTTCAGCCAGGCCAGCATTTGCTCCAGAGCCCAGCTATCGAGCCCGTAATCATCGCAGATTCTATTGGCGTGGAAAGGAACTTCGTTTTGCTCACCGTAGTGCCGCCACGACCATTGCAGGTAGAACATGCCCGACTGGCACATGTTCTTGCCGGTGACGCCATTGGAGGCCGTATATTTGACTCGGATGCAATCCGCAGCGCATCCGTAGCAGGGATCTTTCCTGGTACTCGGACCGGTCATGACGAAATCCGTTCCCCAGGCCCGAAAGGCACCGGTTTGCAGGCTGCGGAAGTAGTCGGTCAACTTCTTAAGCTCCTCTGGTTTAGCAACTCTTGTCTTTTGACGCCTGCCTCTCACGGCGATGGCCTTTAGTTGCTTGGAGCCCATAACCGTCCCCAGCCCGGCCGAACCGCTGGCATCATTGTCGGCCAGCAAACTTGCAGTAACAACTTCATTTTCCCCGGCTGGCCCGATAGCCACGACTCGAACGGATTTTCCGAGTTCCGATTTCAGCGTGTCTCGCGTAATCGCCGCCCCTTTGCCCCAGAGGTATGATGCATCCCGAATTTCAACGGTTCCCTCGTTTATAAACAGATATACAGGCTTTGCCGACTTACCGGTGATAACGATTCCGTCAAAACCTGCAAACTTGAGTTCCGCTCCCCAGAGTCCTCCCAGATTACTGTAGTTAAACTGAGGTGGGTTTGTCTGCGGGGATCTACCGAAAACGCCCCAGCGCGAAGCTCCCAGCACCCCAACACCGCACATCGGCCCCAGGGCAAAGATTAGCCTGCTTTGCTCATCAAACGGCCCGATCTCAGGTAACATCTCGTCCCAGTAGATTTTACCTGCCAGCCCTCTTCCGCCCAGGAACTGGTCGGAGTACTGCCGGGTATCGCTTACTTTCACCTCCTGCGAGGAGAGGTCCACACGCAGGATTTGACCGGCAATGCCATAAGTATTCATCCTGTTTTGCCCCCGGCACAGATCAAATCAAAAAACCGCTTGAGAATTCGGGAGGTCGCCCCCCAGATGATATCCTCTCCATAATAGAAGTAGTATGCCCGATATCGCTTATCTCCGCTGGCCTCAATCTCCTCTCTGAGGTTGCTTTTATCGAGCAGGGCCGAAACCGGAACCTCCAGCAACCCCTGAACTTCATCCGGGCTTGTCTTGAAATGGTACGGATAGGGAATCACCCCAACATAAGGAGAGACGACATAATTGCTCACAAACGTTTTTTCGTCATCCAGATCCCCCAGCACATCGACATCCTCCGGGCGGATCCCCACCTCTTCGAAGCTCTCTCTCAGAGCTGTATGGAGCAGGGTTTCATCCTCGATGTTGCGTTTCCCGCCCGGAAAGGATATCTGCCCCTTGTGATGCTCTACCGTATCGGTTCTCTTGGTGAACAGTATATGATCCTCACCGTCTTTTTCGAATATGGGAACCAGCACGGCCGAGGGAACCGCATCCAGGTCGATAATCTGCCGCTTCTCCCTCTGATTCAGGATTGCCCGAATCGTTTCTCTCACCTTTTGTCCTCGATTCGCCGGGCCCAATCCCGGACAAACGGATTGACCTTGCGTTCCATACCGATAGTCGTGTCGGGTCCGTGGCCCGAATAGACCGGAGTATCATCCGGCAGGACCATTAAATGATCGAATATGCCGGTCATCAGTTGTTCATAGCTTCCGCCGGGGAAGTCGGTCCGCCCAATGCTGAATTGAAAGAGCGTATCGCCGCTGAAAACAACCCCTTCTCCAACAAGCACAATGCCGCCCGGTGAATGGCCGGGCGTATGCCTCACTTCGAATTGGATCTCACCCGCTTTAATGATATCGCCATGCTTAAGCGGCTGATCGACGGGGGGCGATTTTTCGAATATGCCGCCTTTAATGGTCTCCGCTTCGTGCATGGCAAATGGGGCACCGGTCCGTTCTTTGATACGGTTCACCCCACCTACATGGTCGATGTGACCGTGAGTAGCTACAATCAGTTGAATCGTTAAACCCAGATCAGCGACAATTCCCAGTATCTTCTCCGGCTCAGCACCGGGATCGATGATGATGCCTTCCTTAGAAGCCTCCGACCCGGCGAGGTAACAGTTCGACATGTAGGGCCCCACGGGCAGCATTCTTAGAATCATTTTTGTTCCCCCCAGATTAAAACGCTTCCTGAATTTTTGGAAATATTAGCGTCAATCGTTGTTATGGCAACTCATAAGCCATTTTCCTATAATTCAGCTTAACAGAAACGTGATCTCCGATAAAGTGGGGAGCTAATGTATGGACAAGGGTTGATGAGGAGGTTTAATCGGGGGAAGCAGGTTCATCTTGATGCAGCAGTTGAGTTTCCTCTTCCTGCTCATGACTGTTGTCAAAAATAGTGTCCAGTACTTCAACGAGGTCTTTGGGGCCAAATGGTTTAGTCAGATATCCCCGGGCTCCCAGGGTCATTGCCTGTTTTTTTGTGGCCTGATCGCTCAGCGCTGATACCACCACAATGGGCATATCGGGTCGTGCCGCCTGCATCACCGTCATGACTTCCAGGCCGCTATAGCCGGGCATCATAATATCCAGCAACATCAGGTCGAATGTCCTGCGTGATGTCAGTTCCAGTGCGCCTTTGCCATCGGTTGCTGCAAAAACCTCATATCCCTCATTCTTAAGGATTTGAATCATTGCCCTTCGAATTGCATCATCATCGTCTACAACAACAACGCTAGCTTTATACGTATCCGGTATTTTCGAACTTTTCTCCATGACTGCAGATGCTGTTTCCAATTAAGACCCGTCCGCTACTACTGTTTCATTATAGTACAATATCCATACACAATCGTCAATTCATTCGGTCGATTATCACGCGGCAAATAAAGAGAACTCGGTATGAACTCGAGGCCACTTTGCACGGTTGACAGGCAAGGTCCTCGCATCAAGATTGAATCTGCCGGGTCCACAACACAAGCTGTTTTCTGATATAATTCGAACCGAAGCTTAAGAGCAACTCAGAATGGCGAACGAAAAGCATCTCAGTATCCTTCTCCAGAGCGTCGCTTCCTGGAACGAATGGCGCCAGGATAATCCGAAAACTATCCCGGAACTCAGCGAGGCAAATCTCAGTGGCATGGATCTTATCGATGCCAATTTGAGCGATGCGGACCTCCGAGGCGCCGACCTGAGCGATGCGAATCTTTTGAGTGTCAATCTGCATCGGGTCAATCTCGCGGGTGCCAACATCTTCGATGCCAACCTCGGCGGGGCCGATCTCAGCGAGGCAAACCTGAGCGGCGTGGATCTCAGTGGCGCGAATTTGAGCGATGCGAACCTTTGTATGGCAAACTTAAATGAGGCAAATCTCAATCGGGCAAACCTCTTTGAAGCGCAGCTTGTAAGCGCTTTTCTCTCCGGCGCTGCACTTATCAGTGCTGACTTATTTCGTACAAACCTCAACCGTGCAAACCTTTATAAAGCGAACCTCTTCGATACCCAGTTCAGCAGCGCCAACCTCAGCGAGGCAAACCTCCGCGACGCAAACCTCAAGAAAGCGAATATATTCGATACCAACCTTTTCAATGCGGATCTCAGTGGAGCCGATCTCATTAGGGCAAACCTCAAGAATATCAACCTTGATAAAGCCAACCTGCACGGGACCCGCATCGGGTGGACGGTTTTTGCCAGAATCGACTTGAACAGGGTTCAGGGATTGAGCGAAGTCATCCACAAAGGCCCCTGCACCATCGGAACGGATACTATTCAAAAATCCCGCGGGAACATCCCGCCGGCCTTTCTTCGCCGTTGTGGATTGTCCCCCTGGGAGATTGAACTAGCC
>CAZDMY010000103.1:0-3493 GCA_964506405.1 uncultured Dehalococcoidia bacterium
GGAATGCAGGTGGCGGTGCTGGTGCCCACCACGGTACTGGCTCAGCAGCATTACAACACGTTTGTCCAGCGCTTAGCCGCCTTTCCTGTGAGCATTGAGGTGCTGAGTCGATTTCGGTCTCCCTCTCAGCAGCATCAGGTATTGGAGGGATTGGCCAGCGGTACGGTGGATATCTGCATTGGCACGCACCGGTTGATACAGAAAGATGTGATATTCCGAAATCTTGGGCTGGTAGTAATCGACGAAGAGCAGAAATTCGGTGTGGCTCACAAGGAAAGGCTGAAGAGGCTCAGAAGCGAGGTGGATGTCCTGACTCTCAGCGCGACCCCAATTCCACGGAGTTTGCATATGTCCCTGATCGGTGTTCGAGATATGAGTACCATCGAAACGGCTCCTGAGGCCCGGCTGCCTGTTAAGACATACGTCGCCCGGTACAATGATGGGATTGTTCGACAGGCGATTTGGCGGGAGCTTGATAGGGGCGGTCAGGTATTTTTCGTCCATAATCGTGTCCAGAGCATTAACATGTGGGCGGAACGCCTTAAGCGTCTGGTTCCTGAAGCCCGTATAGCGGTGGCTCACGGGCAGATGCGGGAGGAAATGCTGGAAAGCGTCATGGTCGATTTCATAAAAGGAAACCAGGATCTTCTGGTGTGTACCACCATCATTGAATCCGGCCTTGATTTGCCTGGTACCAATACCTTGATTATTAATCAAGCGGATAAAATGGGGCTTACCCAACTCTATCACTTAAGAGGCCGAGTTGGCAGGGGTGATGTGAGGGCATATGCTTACCTCCTTTACGATCAGGAAAATCGTTTGACGGAGGCGGCATCGAAGCGGTTACAAACGATCTTCGAAGCTGCGGAACTGGGCGCCGGATTTCGCATTGCCATGAAAGACCTGGAAATCCGGGGTGCGGGGAATATTCTGGGCCCGGAGCAGAGCGGTCATATCGGTGCGGTCGGATTCGATCTGTACTGCCGGCTTTTGACCGAAACTGTGCAGTCCCTCAGCGCCCCAGGCAGGCAGGAAGCAGCCTTGCCCGATCCAACGGTCGATTTGCCCATACGCGCATATATTCCGGAAGCCTACATTCCGAATATCAATACGAGGCTGGCAATCTATCAGAGATTGTCCACACTTACTTCGCCGGAGAAAACAAAGGATTTATGGGCTGAGTTCAGAGACCGTTTCGGGGAGGTCCCCCCGGAGGTTGAAAACCTGCTTTTCGCAGTTCGGATCAAGTTGCTGGCGCGTCAGGCTTCTATTACGCGGATTCAATATGAGAACAATAGGATCGTGGTTCATATCGAAGGAGTGATGGTGGATCCGTCGTTTCTGGTCAAGCGATTCGGAACGAGTATACGGATCGGTCGTACGAAGATGAGCCTCGATGTTGGGCAACTGGGGGAACACTGGAAGCGGATACTTGAAGAAGTGCTGAAAAACGTCAACAGTAATCGGAGCTAATATCAAGCCGAAAGTCTTTGGTCACGCCTCACTGGTTCCTGGTTATCTGTTTGCAGTTTGGCTATAGATCCGTGTTACAATCGGGGCAGGCTGAGGAATAGATAACAACCGGAAACCCGCATATGCTGAAAGTAAAGATTATTATGAATTCGGTAATGGAAGAGATACTCTCGTTCAAATGTTGTGGTTTGCATAATCAGAACCTCGAGATGCATGTGGATAATTCGGGAGATTCACCACTAACAGTACTCAGCCGGTTTCGTTTGGAAGGCAAGGGGAAGGTTTTAGATTGCGATCACCTCTTCCCTCCAGGAGGGCAGTTGATTCAACCGGGAACAGGAGCAGCCTTTTATTGCGCGCTGGATGAAACGGAGTACAGAGAATATGAAAGGCTGTGCATTTTCGATGGTGAGGGGAATAGTTATCAGTTCATAACGAAGGACATTACCGATTATCAGGTCCCCGGAAAGCTGGCATAAGCGTTTTTTGCTATCGTGGAGATAGATACGAAAGCGATAGTTTCTTAATTGCCAGGTTGATCATCGTCTCGGTTTGAGTGATGCCTGGAATCTTACCCAATTCATGCCTTAAGAAATTGGACAGGTCTTCTGACCGCTGAAATAGCGCCCAGACAATAATATCGTGACGTCCCGCCGATATGAACATCATATGCACGTTCTCGTTAGAAACGAGCTTATCAGCTACATTATCGATCTCACTGGGAATGACATTAATTCCGATAATGGCGTTCGTCTGATATCCCAGAGTTCCGGGAAGGACGAATCCGGCTACGGTGAGGATATGTTCATCCAGCAGCCGTTGCAGTTTTTTCCCAACGGTAGCCCGGCTGACCCCCAGCTTCTGGGCCAGGTTGGAAATCGGTTGGCGGCCATCGGTACCGATTTCCTTTATGATTCTAAGATCCACATCATCAAGCGCCCGTGCCTTCTTTTCTTTCATATGTGTTTTTACTCCTTTGAACGGGTGTATCCCTCTGAGAACAAGTGCCCATCTTGATGGTTATTTATTGATGAGTTGATTCAAAATTATACAAATTTTACCGGGGATTACGCAAGTTGTATTTGTGAGCACCGGTATGTTTGACATTGTGATGATTCTTCATAGGCAGCACTTTCTGTCCGAGGAGTAGAAATGGCTGCAGGCGATGATATATAATAGTAACCTGTGTGGTAAGGGTGTGCGTAACAGTTGTTGATAACAAATAAAGGGAAAGGAGATTGCAAATGGCCACAGAGACGGTGCCTGCCCCAATTCCCGGAAAGGTGATCCGGGTAAATGTTAGTGCCGGTAATGAGATTAAGGAGGGTGACAGCATCTGCGAAATCGAATCGATGAAGATGGAGAATCCGATACTGGCGCCGGTTTCCGGGACTGTAAAAGAGGTTAACATTGCCGCAGATCAGGTGGTCAAAACCGGGGAGACGCTCGCGGTGATTGAATTTTAGGTGCGTTCCAATTGGCATAGCTGGTAAGTATAGACTCAGGTTCTTTCATCCAATAAAAAGAGGGAAACCATAACAAGGTTTCCCTCTTTTTTGGTTAACCCTCTTTGGATCTCTTTATTGGCCGCTCTCAGATTGATGTGAACTTTGCTCGGCCGGTTCCTCGGTCGGGGCTTGTACAGCTTTGGCTTCTTCTTCCTCAACCACTTCAATTTCCTCTTCCATCCGGGCCTGCGAGACGGCAATAAGGAATTCCTCCGGATCCGTCAGTAACGTCATTTTCTCATCTAACGGCACATCGCCGGCCAGGATACGGTCTCCGGCTTCTGCCAGCTTACTGATGTCTATGGTAATCCGCTCCGGGATTTCCGTTGGCAGACATTCGACATCGATAGAATTGGCGTTTTCCAATAACAACAGGTCCTTGCGGCGGGAGGCCGGAGCCTCACCTTCAAACACCAGCGGGATAGAGACCCTGACTTTGTCGGTGAGCTTCACCTGATGGAAATCCACATGGAGTAGCTGCCCGGTAAGCGGGTCTCTCTGGATATCCTTGA
>CAZDMY010000103.1:3503-8123 GCA_964506405.1 uncultured Dehalococcoidia bacterium
CCAGTACCCTGCGATCCCCTCCGGATGTGCTTTGCAGCGTGATCAACTGCGTATAGCCTGCCCTGTTAAGGGTTTTTTCCAGGGCAATGGTATCGGCTTGTACCGATTCCGACTCCAGACCGGCACCGAATATATTGGCAGGCGTTACGCCCTCACGGCGCAGCCTTTTCACCTTTTTGCCCTTTGTCGTCCTGATTTCAATTTGCTGTGATATACTTGCCATTTGAATTACCTTCTTAAAAAATTACCGTGTTATGAACGGCTGGATTACAATTAGCTTTTTTCCTTTTCCCGGGCAGCTTGATCGTTGATATGCTGGGCCAGATGCTGGGGTACTTCTTCATAATGGCTGAATTCCATGGTGAAGCTTCCCCGTCCCTGAGTCATGGACCTCAGGTCGATATTGTATCGCTGTACCTCCGACAATGGCGCCTGTGCGTTGATGGTGGTGATTCCTTTCTCTGGATTCATACCCTGTATACGTGAGCGCCTCCCATTAAGATCGCCCATCACATCACCGGTATACGTATCGGGTACACGCACAGTTACATTCATGATGGGTTCCAGGAGAACCGGATTAGCCTGGGCGACTCCTTTCTTAAGGGCTTGAGACCCGGCTATTTTGAAAGACATATCTGAGGAATCTACGTCATGATAGCTACCGTCGTATAACACAACTTTCAAATCCACCACGGGAAAACCGGCAAGCTGACCTTCACCCTGCGCTTCGGCAATGCCTTTCTCAACCGCCGGGATATAGTTCTTGGGTATAGCGCCCCCCACGATTTTCTGTTCGAACTGATAGCCTTCGCCTCTAGGAAGCGGGATAAGTTCAATGAGGACGTGTCCGTACTGTCCGTGTCCACCCGTCTGTTTCTTATGTTTGTATTCGGATTTTGTAGGGACCGTGATGGTCTCCTTGTAGGGAATCTTCGGGACTGTAAGGTCGGCATCCAGGCTGAATTTTCTCTTCATCTTGTCGGTTATAACATCCATTTGGGCTTCCCCATAACCCGAGAGAATGGTTTCTCCGGTGGATGGCTCGCGATGCAGCACCAGGGAAGCATCTTCTTCGATGATTTTTCCCAGTACGGTACCGAGCTTGTCGACATCCGCTTTCGTCTTGGGGTTAACAGCGCAACTGAGTGTCGGAACCGGAAAATCAATTTTCCCAAAAAGCACTGGAGTATCTTGAGCGGAGAGTGTATCACCAGTGCTGGTATCAGAAAGTTTGGTAAGTACCCCGATATCGCCGGCAACGATACGGGGGGCTGGTTCCTGGGTTTTCCCTCGTACGGTGAAGATCTGGGCGATCTTTTCCGGTTTTTCCTTGGTGGCATTCAGCAGAGTTGAATTGCTCTCTACGCAACCTCTGAATACGCGTATGTAGTTCATTTTGCCAACATAAGGGTCAGTAGTGGTCTTAAACACAAAAGCGGCGGTGGCACCCTCTTCATCGGGCTCGATTGCAACTTCCTCGCCGTTCTGAGAGGCGGTAATGCTGCCTTTATCAAGGGGTGAAGGCAGGTAATCGCAAATGGTATCCAGGATATTGGGAATGTTTTTGTTTTGCAGGGCGGAACCGACAACGATCGGTACAATGGCGCCATCCAGCGTGCCCGTTCGCAGAGCACGTCCAATCTCTTCCCGAGTGATTTCTTCGGCCTCCAGGTATTTAGTGGCCAGGTCGTCGTCGTATTCAGCGACGCCTTCTATCAGCTTATCCCTGTAGGTATCGATCTCGGCCTGACTTACTGCATCCACCGGGGCATCATCGATGGGCTTACCGGTAACGAGGTCAATCACACCTTTGAAATCGCTCTGGGACCCTATTGGCAGTTGAATCGGCACGCATTTCCGTCCGAACCTTTCCTCGATATCATTCAGTACTTTGGCGAAATCAGCATTCTCCCGGTCAATTTTGTTAATCATAATAATACGGGGGAGTTGCGCTTCGTCTGCATGCTGCCAGGCGAACTCTGTTCCTACTTCGATACCAGCGGCGGCACAGATGGGAATCAATGCCCCATCAGCTGCCCTGATGGCTGATTTCACTTCACCAATGAAATCGAAATATGCCGGTGTATCTATGATATTGATCTTGGTCTTCTTCCACTCCAGTGGCGCGAGAGCGGCGCTGGTGCTGCTTTTTCGCTTGATTTCTTCCGGTTCGAAATCACTGACAGTATTACCTTCCTCAACCGTTCCAAGGCGGGTTATGACTTTGGTGTTGAAAAGCATTGCCTCGGCAAGTTGCGTTTTTCCCGCTCCAGTGTGAGAAAGCAACACCACGTTACGGATATCTTCGGCCTTGTACTCCTGCATCAGTCCTCCAAAATAATCTCCCTAAAATACCAGGTATTCCAGGGAGAGCTCATTTGCAAATGCTGGTTGGAAAATACCTGGAGCCATTAACACAACTCCAGGTTGCTCCTGACACCTGTCCCCCAAAACAGACAACATTACTAGGATAGATTCCCTGAGTAACATTGTCAAGATAATCAATGAGTGTTACCATACTCTATATTGTGAAAAGGAAAGAGGCTGATAAATAATGATTCGATATCACAAATTCCTGATCGCCCTGATGCTGATCGGCTTGCTGCTACTGGCTGCCTGTACCCTCGATTTATCATACGAGAAGGATGTCGAGGAAGTTGATATCATCGAGGAAGTCTGGGATATACTTCATGAGCAATATGTCGATCTGGAAGAACTGGACGATGAGAGGCTCTTGGAAGGGGCCATTCGCGGGATGGTCTCGGAAATAGAGGATCCTTATACCAACTACCTGGGACCACAAGAGAATGCTTTATCTCTTAGCGAACTCGAAGGGGATTTCAGTGGAATAGGCGCTACTCTTACGATGGAGAATGACCAATTGAAGGTAGTTGCCCCTATTAAGGACTCCCCGGCCGCGGAAGCCGGTATAAAACCAGGGGATATCATACTGGCAGTTGACGGAGTCGACACGTCGAAAATGAACCTGGTGGAGGCAGTACTTAACATAAGAGGGAAGAAGGGAACCCCTGTCACACTGAAAGTGCTTCACCCCGATGAGCAAGAGCCTGTAGAAATTGAGATTGTGCGTGCCGAGATCAAACTGCCTAGTGTCCGTTGGGAAATGCTGTCTGATAGGATTGCTCATATAACGGTGACTAATTTCTCCAATCGAACCGGTTCTGAATTTGAAACGGCGCTTGAGGAGATGAAGGAGGAAGTGGTTGCGGCAATCGTTTTAGACCTTCGTGATAATCCGGGTGGAATCGTCGATGCGGCGGTGGAAGTAGCCGGACAGTTTCTCGATGGAGAAATGGTAATATATGCACTCGATAACAAGGGGAAAAAGGAAGAGTGGTATGCGCGGTCGGGCGGGTTGGCACTGGATATCCCGCTGGTGGTGCTGGTAAATGAGCATAGCGCCAGTGCCAGCGAAGTGGTAGCCGGCGCGCTTCAGGATCATGAACGTGGATGGCTCGTTGGCGTGACTACCTATGGGAAGGGGAGAATGAATTTGGTTAACGAACTGAATAACGGGGGATCGCTTTACGTTACCTTTGCACGATGGTTTACCCCGCTGGGACGGCAGATTGACGATATAGGAATTACACCTGACTATCAGGTCGAAATGACTTCTGAGGATATCGAGAATGAACTCGATCCCCCACTCGAGGTCGCAGTTGAATACCTTCGGCTGAAGTTGTGATCTGAATGCGGGCGGAGATGTGTTCTACGATGAAGTTTACGGCTGTTGTTATACCATGCTATTATAGGATGAAAAGACAGGAGTGGCTGGATGCTTGAAGCATCGGATGTTGAATTTATTCGTAACCTGATAATCGTGATTTACCTTGGCCTGACTATCGTGGCGTCGATTGTCGCCGCCGTGTTCATCACTCTAATTGTGATGAAGGTTTCCGCCATAATGGATGCAGCCCGGGAAGCAATGAAAGGTGTCAGGGGCGAGTAACTGCTATTTCACGAAAAAAGGAGACTGTTGAATGGATATTGAACTCATTAGAGACTGGATGCTTATTGTTTATCTGGGAATAGGCTCCATTGCCGTTTGTGTGATCCTGGCTTTTTTCATCATAATGTCCGTGAAACTCAACGCCATTCTTAATAGTACCAGGGAGACCGTTGAGAATGTACGGGATACCTCATCCTTAATTTCGCGCACAGTGGTCCAGCCTATTGCAAAAGCCCAGGGAATATTTGCCGGAATGCGCAAAATTGTCGATGTAGTAACTTCTTTTACGAGAAGCGAGGAAGAGAAAAATGAGCGATAAACGGGGATTTGGTTTTTTTAACGGCTTGATTCTAGGAGGCGTGATCGGCGCTGTAATTGCTTTTTTCGTTTCTCAGAAGCGTGGTAAGGACTCGTTCAAAGGTACGCTTGCGGAGCTTATAGCTAAAGGCAGGGAGATGGTGCAGGATGCGGTCCAGGAAGGGAAAGAGACGGCGGTGCGCAAAGAGGCCGAACATCAGATCAAACAAGAGGACGAGTAACGCTTAAGTCGCTCGGACAACCGGTGAAAGGTCTTAATAATTGGGTTCATTCGGCAGCAAGTGTGGATAGGATCCCAGCAGTTTTACGAAATTACACCTGGATGCCAGTTC
>CAZDMY010000104.1:0-8080 GCA_964506405.1 uncultured Dehalococcoidia bacterium
TCGCGCTACGAAACTTAAAGACCATGCAATTTCGGACAGCCTGAATGGAGGAATTGTTTATTCTTTTGCATTATGGAATCGGGAAATCCACCAGTATGTAATCGCTATGTGAATCCTCCGGATGGTCAAGGTCAAAGCGCAAGACCTGCTGATCGTAATGCCATCCCCTCAGGATGGGGCTGCTCGTCCATTCATCGTTCTCATTCTTTCCAGCCTTTATGTAAAGCCAGACTTCTGCATTATCCCAGTCATCCACTTCCACCCCCTCGAAATCATAAGTTCGGGTAGTGTCTTCCAGTGCATCCCAGAAACTGCCACCCTCAACGGGATTCCGAACGGTTTTGATTACATTCCCGCTATCGGCATCGACCAGTCGGGCCTCGATCACCCGCAACGCGGTGGTCTGCCCGGAATCTTCAAAAGCGCTGATGGTCAGCTTCACCGTTCTACCAAACACCTTGACGGACCCCTTTCCGGATACCCGATGGGCTTCGAATGTCTTGGGAATCAACCGCAACTGGACCTCATAAAGATGCCGGTCTGATTTCGGTCCGGTGTAGGCTCCATCCAGATAGTATTCATAGGTGGCCCACCAGACCTGCACCCGGAATGAAGGCCAGAACTTATCGCCGAAAATATCGAACGCCTTCTTCTGGAACCAGTTCGCATCATCGGGCGGATCAGGCAAAAGATCAGCCGAGCTTTCATCCTGCTCCCAGCTTGCTATGCTGCCTTCGTCCTGCACCACACTGACCGGCGGATCAAATATTAGATTTATAGGATCGAAATACGCCTCCAGACCGGCACTCAGGCTGATGCTCTCACTCCAGTCAGCATATCCGGATTTGGAAACCTGCAACTGAGTGCAGCTTGCTTCGACCTCTCCCAGGTCAAAACTGCCGTCGGAAGCTGTTGTCTGGCTGAGGCCGCAGGCGCTGACATCGGCATTGGCAACCGGCCGGCCATACTGGTTGTACACCATCCCGCATACGTAGGCTTTGGTAGTCGGCTCCATGGTTCGATTCCAGATCGATTCGCTCAGTGAAACAACATTTACATTCCCTGAAATCCGGGCATAATCTGCGGCGCTTACGAAGATGTCATACTCACCCGGAATCATTTGCCCCAGCCCAGGCTCATTCTCTGAAGAGAAGTGACCATCACCGTCCGTGGTCGTGTTGATATTCAAGCCCTGCCCTTTAATACGGACGGTGGCCCCTACTATAAGATCACCTTCATCACTGGTAATTGTCCCGGCCAGACTCCCCCAGGTATCCGTCTCCAGTTCAACCGTATTACCTGGTTCGTAGTCAACCACATAGGGATCATCGGCATTGCGTCCGATTGTTACTTCGGCCGCCTCAGGCGTGCGGTAGCCATCTGCCTGCCAGTTGACCGTATAGGCTACCGGCTCCGATTCAATGGCAAGATCATCAGCCAGGATCGTTATATAGTCGGTTACATTAACATTACGGTCGATCCCCGACCCACTGACTTGAGCCAGTCCGAAGTTGAGCGGCATCTCAGCACCCCCACGGATGGTGGGAGTAATATCCCTGACGATCATGAAGAGGCCGGCCTCCGTTGGCAAAGGCTCAATCATCATCGGCACGCTGATACTGTTGTTGGCTTCCGTCGTCTCGGCTATGGCTTTGGCCGGATCGACTGCCACCTGCAGGTTCACGTATTGGACATCCTCATATCCGGCAGGCGGCAGTTGCGGCAGGGACAGATCAACCTGTACCGATTGCCTCTGTCTCGGAGCGAGTGCCGGGATATCCACGTCAACCGAAAGCGGAGAGGAAAGCGCGCCATCCTCCAAAACGATCTCAAATAGGGCAGTCGTTTCCGGAGAATCCGTCCAGCCGGTGTTAAAGACCTCTGCCTCGATGGTCAGGGTCTGGCCCCATCTGGCCAGAATGGGCGACCAGTTCAGGTGTGCCACATCCACTCCCAGGTCGGGGCGAGTGCGATCGCAGGCAACCGGATCGAAAGCAGTGCTGTAGTAGCATAAATAACTGGACTGGCACGGGGGATTGTCACCCGTCAAACCAGCCATCTTATAGAACAGGTGAACATCATCATTTGAATCGATGAGTAACTGCGGGTCGTATGTTCGCCATCGGTACGTCGCCCAGTGCATAGGCTCGATAACCTCCAGCATCTGATCGAAAACGCCATATGCATGGAAATACAAGCCGCTTCCCCATCCGGTCGGCGCCCACAGATGCAATCTGTCATATTGATCCAGGGCCAGATCTTGATAGTATGAGCTTCTATATTCGGGAAAAACAAGGGAATCATTGATCACTACGGCGCCATCTGAATCGATTTTATCCAGCAGGAGATCATAGGGATCAGAGCGATTCCACAAAACCAGAGCGTTGCCTGCAGAATCGACTGCCAGCGAAGGTCTGTGGGAATCATTCACGTGCCCGTCCCAGTGCGTGTATCCGATGACCATCGGCGCAATGGAAGCAGATGCATCGGCGCCTATCCTGGTATAGTATAATCGATCCTCGCCATCCTCCTCCGACCAGACCAGATGGGCATTGCCCTCATCGTCCACAGCCAGTTGCCGGTAACGCGATATCTCGGCATCGTGGAGCAAGGGACCTTCGATAGAGATGGGCTTCTCACCCTCATCGGTGAGAACCGCGTAGATTATTCTGGTATTACCACCCATCCGGTAGAAAACGTGAGCATTACCCGCTTCATCCACGTCAATCGCCGCTTCGTCACCCACTCCACTCCAGCGGTCATCCACCACCATTTTCTCCAGCACCGGGTATCCCCATCGATCGAATCGGGCCTGGCAGATATCGCTGGTGCAATCCCATATCATGTGCGAATTGCCAGCATCATCACAGCCAATAGCGACGAATCCGACTCCGGTACTGGCTCCGCTGTCGATAAGAACATCATCAATTAGAGTGTTCCCGTAGCGGTCCAGCCGGCTGTAGTAAACGTCCCGATTAGTCGAATCCGACCAGACCACATGGATGCGATCCTGGGCATCGATACAGGCATCCAGACAGCGAACCGATTTTTCCGCATTAGCGATTTGCCCGACATGGTGAAAGACATGATCGGAACCATACCCACGCCCGGCGATGGCAAGATCCGCGATATCGATCTTGCTGTTTCGGTCGATATCGAGTCCCGGATTCCAGTTGTCGTCACGATTATCTGTTCCGATGGCATTGGAGATCAGATCCAAATCAATATCGTCGATAACTCCATCATAGTTCACATCTCCTACGGTTCCCCAATGCCGGGTTGTCACCTCCGGGGGCGTGGGCGATGGTGTTGGTGAAAGGGAAGGTTGTGCTGTAGCTGTGGGTGATGGTGTTGCGGTAGGCTCAGCGGTTTGTGTCGGCGCTGTGGTTGGTGAAGGGCCAACTGTTAACTGTGGGGTTGCGGTGACTGGGGCTGTCGGGGTTATCTCTTCCGTAGCCTGCGGTGTCTCCGTTTGTTTCTTTGTGCCGTTTCCTTCACATGCTGCTATTACTATGAGGAGTAGTACCAGAGTCATTGCGAAACACGTCATTTTCGGTTTTTTCATGCGATCATCCTGTAGAATAAAGTGGTTGCCTGCTACCATTGAGTCTATTCCTTGACATGGATAACTTCAAGTAGCACTTGCGTAGTGGTACAATAGTCTAAAGGTTAGACGGTTATGGATGTCTGCATTATTCTGCACAAGCCGATTCCATAAATCTACTTGAAAGGTGGGAACAATCAAGATGAACGGCAAGGCTGAAAAGTCCCAACCTGTCAGCTTTGAAGCTAAAGACTATACTGATGAGATCATCAAGTCATCCGGCTATCTCGGCAACAAACATATCGTGCTGGTTTTTAATCGTACGCTGATGTGACCGTACAGCCGTCGGCACATGGCGCAGTTGCGCCAGGACCGCCAGCAATTCCTGGACCGTCAGGCAGAGGTCATCATCACCGGGCCTGATAAGCCGGGACAATTCAAGGATTTCTGGGACAAGAACCAGATACAGTTCATCGGCATTCCGGACCCCAAACACCAGCTTGCCAGTCAATTCGGGCAGCCCGTCAAATGGTTCAAGCTCGGACGCATGCCGGCAATCATCATAATCGACAAAGCCGGAAAAATTCGTTACGAGCATTTTGGTAATTCGATGAAGGATATCCCGGCAAATCAGGATTTATTTGAAGTACTGGATAATCTGAACCAAATGTAGTTGTATAACATTCTGCGACCAACTCATTGGCCAGAATACCAATGTAACAACACTGACGATACAAAAGGCACAGCATTAATGCACCAGCAGAACATTCACGATATGTACTCCACCGTCGAAAACGATACCGGATTCGATGCTGTTATCGTCGTCTCTTCAAATAGATCTCAAGCCCGTTTCTGGCAAAAACAGCTTACCGGCGCCACAGGGTCGGTTATCGGGAAAACAACCCGAATCATTTCGCTGGAAGAGGATTGGCCCGGTGGGGCCGGACAATTCCTGGGTACTTTATATGCCTGGGATAAAGCACAACGGCACGAAGACGTCCGATCCATAGTCGAAGGCGGCGGTTCTGTTGCCATGTACCACACTGCCGGAAAAGGGACCCGCATGGCACCCCTGCCTGCCTCAGAGGCTAATAACAAATCGGCAATAAAGCTACCCCGGGTTATCGAAACCGATACCGGCAAACGTATCCTGACCGTGCTTGAAGCCGTCATCTTTCAGACCGGTATATTCGCTCGCTCTCGGAAGAGCCGCCTCTGTGTCTTCTGGGGCGACCAGGTATTTATTCCTTCCAAATCCGTCGATTTCGAAGACAAATACCATGCCGAAATACTGGATATCCGCAGTGAAATCCCCTCGGATGCAGACACCTGGGCACGCGAATGGCAGAGCTATGGACTGATTATTCCGGGTGATAATGGCGCATTACAGCGCGAAAAGCAAACCTGGCAAAAACTGCAGCAACTCATCGCGGCAGGCACAATCAAGCCAAACTCGGAAGGAAAATATGTTTTAGGCAAGAGCCTGGGATGTTTCTCCGTCTCATACCAGTTGCTCAATGCGCTAATCGAGGAATCCCGCGATGAATTAAAACGGAAACAGCGCAAGCTGGATACCGATCCCCATCTCTGGATGCCGCTCACCTCCGATCAAGATGAGTTCCTCGCAAGCGGAGGGAACATCAGAAACTGGAAACGCGTCCATAAGTTCAAGGATCGCTTTGTCAGACAGGACAGTCAGACGTTTTCCCTTTTCGGGGATAAGGATCTCGGAGATCAGACCCTCTGGTGGGATTACGGCCAGGTCAGGCTTTACTACGAGAACTGCCTGAAAGCACTGGGTAATTCCTTCGAGTCGAGTTGTGTACGAAAGTTCTACGATATGGAAGCACACCATATTCAACGAAAAAACACCGGGGGGTTGGACATACAAAATGCCATTATCATCAATAGTGATGTAAAAGGCAGGATTCGAAACTGCATCTTGATAAACAGCAGAGAGGACAGCGTCGAGCTTTCCAACTGTGTTGTGCTCAACAGTGTGATATCGGATGTACAAGCAATAGGTTCACTCATGTACAATTGTACGCACCTCGTAAATGAGAAACTGGAGAGCGGTTCAGTTGTCGCCGACATATCTTTGCCCCCACAGGGAAGAGTACGCATGAGAACCAATCTCTCACGGGATGGTAAGGACGACTGGGAGACCACCATCCCCGGTAATCCTTATACTTACGCGGAACTGGCCAAACTGGTGGAAAAAAGCCGATAATCTGATGGGAGCTAAATCATGAGCCATCACATTAACCAGGAATCCATAGTAAGCAGCTTCATCAAACCGGATACCGATAACCTGGTGGAAATAGTCTGGGGAGGGGACCGGATCGAAAAACTGAAAGGACTCGCCCCTTCCGGCAAACCTGTTGGGGAATCGTGGGAATGTTCCACACACCCGAAGCATCCTTCTGTCGTCAGCTTGCCGGACGGATCGAAAATCCCTTTACACGAACTGATCAGCCAGCTACCCGAAGATATACTTGGACCCGAGATCGCCGGGGAATTTCGCGGGCAGTTACCGGTGCTCGTCAAGTTCCTGGATGCCCGCGAAGACCTTTCGGTTCAAGTTCATCCCACCGATGAACAGGCCTTACTCCTGGGCGAGAAGGACACCGGCAAAACGGAATCGTGGCTGATCCTTAAGGCCGATCCCGGTGCGGTTCTCTATCTCGGTTTCAAGGAAGATGTCAACACCGCTGAGTTCGAAAAGGACCTCACCGATCCAAATGTGAATATCGCCGAGAAGTATCTCAACGCGATCCCGGTAAACTCGGGAGACGTGTTTTTCATCCCGGCCGGCTCAGCCCACGCCATCGGAAAAGGCGTATTCCTGATCGAGATCCAGCAATCTTCGGGAATCACCTACCGAGTCTGGGATTGGAATCGCGAGCCAAAAAGAGAGTTGCATATCCCCCAGGCAATGCAATCGTTCAATTTCAATAAGACCACCCGGGCTGATTATGAAAAGGTGCCGGCTACCTTGAACGATAAAGAAGAGCGGCTGGTCGACGGCAGATACTTTTCCTTCGACCGTATCAAGTTATCAACCGGAGAGCATCTGCAAACAAACACTGCCGGAAGCTTCCAAATCCTGACATGTATTACAGGGAAAGTAACGTTGTCAGCCGGGGATATCCGGCAAACACTGGCACAGGGGGAATCGGTGCTGGCTCCCGCTTCATTAGGCGATTACGAAATCGCTGCCGATAACAATTCCACTATTATTAAATCCTTTGTACTGACATCCCTCTTGATCGATCCGGTTATCTTCCAGACGTATGATGTGCGCGCAGTGGCCGACCGGTATCTTTCCGATCGGGTTTGCTTCTACCTGGGGAAGGGTTACGGCACTTTCCTCAGACGATTAAACCAGTCGACCCGGGAAAAACTGTGGGTAAGCGTGGGCGGCAGTATTCGTCTCTCCACCGAACGGATCCGTAAGCAGATTATTGAAGGCATTCTATCAACCGGAGTTAACGTCTACAACGTCGGGATTACCACCACTCCGGAACTCTACTTCTCCATCCCTTATTTGGACGCAGACGGCGGTGTGAATATCACCGCCAGCCACAACGAATCCGAATACAATGGCCTTAAGCAGGTAATTAAGACCGATGACGGATTTATCACCAGCATCAACGCAGAGCAGATGCTGGAAATAAAAGCGACTATTCTGGGAGGTGATTTCCTGCAAGGCGCAGGCCAGCACATTACCATTGAGGAAGGCGAAGTGGTGCGCTATCATAACGAACTGGTGAAGGCCAACTGCCGCCTGGGACGGGAGTTGTGGATTGACCTGCTTAAGCGATGGCAGGAGCGTGGACTTAAGGAACTGCTCGATACCGCCATATCAATTGAATTCCCTGAAGAGCTCGATCCTGAAAAATGGAGGGGAATCACTCAGGCGCTCAGCCTCCCCGTTGATACGTCCCAACCGGATACCGCCATCCGGCATCCATTTACCGGACTTAAAGTTGTCATAGATATCGGCAACGGCTCTGCCTGGCGAACTACTTCGGTCTACTCCGATCTTGGGGCTGAGACGGTGGTTATCAATCCGGAACCCGATGGCGCCTTCCCGGCCCATATCCCCGATCCGATCAAGGCCAAGTATCGCAAGCAGCTTGAGGAGGCCGTGCTCAAAGAGGCATCGGTTGAATCCAAAAAAGAGGTAGTGGGTATTGGTAATGATGAGGATGCGGATCGTGCCATCTATGTGCGGTCGGATGGCCGGGCGGTGGAGGGAGACCGTTCGCTTGCTATCCAGGCGAAATCCATTATCGATGAACACTATAAACTGGGCCTTTCCGGCAGACCGAGGTTCATGGGTGAAGTGAAGTTCTCACGGATTGCAGAGGAATATGTGGTAGCCAATGGCGGTGAGTACATCATGTGCCCCACCGGGTTCGCCTTCATTAAAGATGGCATGAAGACGATATCGCGTGCCATTAAGGCCGGCAAAGAGCAAATCGAGCTTTTCGGGCAAACTATATACTTGCATGAAAACAAGGAGCCTATCGC
>CAZDMY010000105.1:0-8039 GCA_964506405.1 uncultured Dehalococcoidia bacterium
TGAAGAATGGATCGAAGGACAAGGCTTTCTAATCCGCCTGCATCGCGAAGAAGCCGGGCCACCCTTCCCCTTCAAGAAAGCCTGGTTTCGTTACAGTATAGAACCGGATGGCGAGCATACCAGATTGACCACTTCTCTACTTTATACCGTTCGCTGGGGCACAACCGGTCGTCTGCTTGACCGATTAATCCTGAACCGAATTATCAGCAACCGGATCCGCGATGTAGCCTTTTGTTTGAAGATCTTCTGGGAGACAGGAGAACCGGTCACAAAGAAAAAGTTGAAAAGCGAAAGGGCTTCTCTCGGAAAAACATGATCGCTTGATTGAACTCAAGCTGTCAACAATCGGTGTTCTTGTGATCCGTTCCCCAGCAATGCCAGTCGCTATTACCGAACCGATTGGAATCCTTTACCCGTCCGGCCTCGGTTTCTCGATTCCATTCGATATAGGTATGGTTATTCCTTCCCTTGTTGTAGATATCCCAGTAAGCATCGTAAGGGCTTTCACCGGTCACCCTGGTAATGATATAGCCGCCTTTCTCTGGCGCACCCGGCTTGATGTTCTCGTATTTGATCTCGTTTGTACCTGCCGCCGGATCGCGCTGCCAGTCGATGCGAAGCAGGTCATTGGGATTTGAGGGGTTTTCCTTCATGATCCAGTACCCTTCCGTTCCAGCCAGGTCCGATTCCCCGTAGTACCACAGAAAATCGGCGTACTCTCCCTCTTTGGAGACATACATCTCCCACTCTACACCATTTGGAACATACGTCCCATGCAGTTCCGCGGTATGCTTCCTGTTTCCGATATTGACGTCGTACGACCAGATCCAGGTGGTGGGGCTTTCCTTGTAAGGAATATTGTTGAACGAAGCAGCGAAGGCAGCCACCGGCACCGCCAGTCCTACCACGATAACAGCACTCCAGATCAACACATTCCCGGCGGCGTGGTTCCAGTGAGCTTGATCTCCCGGAACAGCCCGACTCGGAAACAGGGATTTACCCGGGATGTTAATCGAAGCGAGTAAAGCTCCCTGGTCAATGGTTTCGGCCAAGGGCACGGTATCGGGCAACGAACTAAACATATCCGCATCGAGTCCGAACGAAGGGGGCAGTTGCGGTGGCTCATCAGGATACTCGAAAGCGGGTGTCGGCGAGGCCGTCAGAGCGGGACTCGGAGAGGCCGTCGGTGAAGGTTCACTGGTCTGGGCAGGGGTTTTCGTCTCCCGGGGTGCCGGGGAGGGGGAGGCATCCTCTTCCTCCTCCCCGCATCCAACTGCCAGTAACGATATCATGGCAATTATCAGCAGCAAGTGTATGAACAGTGTCAGTGATCGACGTTTCATCAATTCCCTCCTTTGGTTCTCATAATCCATAGCCGGATTGGTTATCTATAGATTATTGGCAAAATCAGCACATTTCAAGTCCTTCTACTTTGGCGGACTGAACCGCACCACCACGATGTCGCCATCTTGTACCTCGTACTCCTTCCCTTCCAGGCGCTGTTTGCCGGCCCTGGCCACCGCCGCCTCGCTGCCCAGTTCCATCAGGTCATCATAGCGCATCACTTCCATGCGGATAAAGCCCTTTTCCATATCGGTGTGAATCTTGCCCGCCGCTACCGGTGCCTTATCTCCTTCTCGACAAGTCCAGGCACGAACTTCATCGCTCCCTGTAGTAAAGAAGTTCGCCAGCCCCAGCAGGCGGTAGGCAGCCCGGATCAGCCTTTCCACCGAGGATTCCTCCAGCCCCAGTTCAGCAAGAAACTCTGTTTGTTCCTCGGGTGCCATCTGGCAGATATCCGCCTCGTCACACCCGCAAATGGAGATCATTTCCGCCGACTGGCTGTCGGCCAGCGCCCCAAGTGCTTGAACATGCCGATTATCCCGGTCATCCACAGATTTGATGTTTGCTACATAGAGGACGGGCTTTTGCGAGAGCAGGTTGCATTCGCGAATACTGTTCAGTTCATGCCCGGATAAACCCTGCTTGCGTACCGGGATGCCTTCATCCAGATCGGCCCTGACCCTTTCGCAATCCGCTTTTTCTTTGATTACTTCAGGATCGTGGGATTTGGCCTTGGGAGCCAGCCGGTCGATCTTGTTCTGGAGCGTCTGGCTGTCGGCAACCATCATCTCCAGGTCGATGGTCTCCACGTCCCGCACCGGATCGATGGAATCGTATTCGAAAGGAACGGCATCGTCCTCAAAACACCGCACCACATGTATGATGGCATCGACATCCTTGATATGCCCGAGCAAGCGCGTGCCGCGGCCGCCGCCTATAGTCGAACCGGGTTTGATCCCGGGGATATCCACCAGTTCCAGGGTCGCCGGCACTGTCTTTGCCGGCTGATACATCTTCACCAGCGGTTCGATGCGCGGATCCGGCACATTGACGACCGCACGATTCATCTCCGAGCCGTCGAAGCTGCCGGCTCCTGCAGCGGTGATGGCATTAAAGATGGTTGTTTTCCCGCAGGCAGGGAGACCGACTATGCCACAACGAAGCGCCATTAGTTAGCTGTTCCCCCTTTTATCTTCCGGTTCCAGCACCACCCATTCACACATCGACGTGCTCAATAATAACGTTCTCAGTTTAATGATTTTCTCTACTCCCGTTCTTCCTGAGGCTCTCGAAGGGTTTTCGGAAAACTTGACACATCAAGATATACAATCAAGTATTGGCTCCTGACAAAAGGGTACCAGTCCATTGTAGACGAACCGGTAGTGGGGTTCAATGGGGAGTTTTATGGTCACCAGGAGTAAGGTGGTGCTTTACGAATAAGGCCCCTGATAAAGGATATCCCGGGCTTTCTGGTCCATTTTCTTCAGCAGGCCCACCAGTTGGGCGCGTTCCTTTGCCGTCAGGCTTCCTATGATCAGTTTGATGTTCTTTCTTTTAGCCTCGGTTTCGCGGAAAATGGTACGGCCTACGTCGGTGAGGGAAATGCTCAAACTTCGCCTGCTTTCATTATCCCTTTCAATAGTCAGCAATCCTCGTTCTTCCATGCCAGCAAGAATTACCGATACGGTGTTGTGCTTACGAAGCACCTGACGTGATAGATCACTGAGACTGATTGAAACGCCGGCTTCATCGGCCGCATACAATGCATGAATTATCCCTAATTGAACTGTAGATATACCGAAGCGTTTTTTCAGTTCCCGGTCGCTGGCCATCAGCAGTTCTTTACGAACCTGGCTGAGCAACAACCAGACTTCAAGCTCTTCTTCTGTGGTTATCAGTTCCTCATTCGTTGCCATATCAGCCATCCATTCATTTGCTATAGACAAAGTCCGCCTTAAGCTATTGACATCATGGAAACCAGCATGTATAATCGTCGTATACGACAACCATTACGATATACACTACGATATAATAACAGACACGTGAACCGAAAGTCAAGTCCGATTCATACTAACCAATAAAAGGCTCACCATAGTGGATACGTACCCAAATAAAGCGGTTCCGGACGTCAAGTGTTTAAGGAGATATTGGGATGAATAAAATCGTATCGAGCTTTCACCAGGCAATCGCAGATATACCCGACGGAGCCAGCGTTGCCTTGAATAATTGGGGACTTGCCGGAGGCGCGCAAAACCTCATACTAGCACTTAGGGAAAGAGAGATTAAAGACATAACATTAATCACTCAAAACTTTATGTATACACCTTTTCCAGAAGATGTTGTAGTAATGCCTTTCATGCTTCTTCCCAAGATGAAAAAACTGGTAGCCGGCTTTTTTGCCGCGTCCTCACGATATGCCGATGTATCCAGTCTCCCAGATGAATTCAAAGAAAAGGAAAAAACACTTGAAAAGGAAGTTGTAGGCTTTGGAAATTTCACTGCTATGCTTCAAGCTGCTGCTGGCGGACTGGGGCCGTTTTATAGTGCCGTCGGCATCGGAACGGTAGTTGAAGAAGGCAGAGAAAAAAGAACGTTCAACGGAAAGGAGTATATGCTGTTTCATCCATTGAAGCCGGATTATGCTCTGGTGCGGGCGGATAAAGCCGATACATATGGCAACCTGGTTTACAAAGGCGTATGCCGGTGTTTGAATCCGATTTTAGCTAAAGCCGCCCGTACAACCATTGTTGAAGTGGATGAACTGGTTGAACCGGGAGAGCTTTCTCCGGAGGAGATTGTCACTCCGGCTGCATTTGTGGATAGAATCGTGGTCACTGAAAAGGGGGCCAGAGGAACCTACGAATATACTATGAAAAAACTGCATGAATTGCTTTCAATACCGGAGGCCCGGGGCGCAATCATTGGTCAGGCGAAAAAAATCGTTGATGACTAGGAGGACAGCATATGGCCGAGAAGCTTAGCGAAGACATTATGGCACTCAGAGCGGCCAAAGAGTTCAAAGACGGGGATGTGGTAAGTCTGGGAGCTGGGATACCGGGACTGTGCGCCATGTTTATTCCGGAGGGCAGAGAAATACTGTTCGAAACGGAAATCGGCGCGCTCGGATATGGGGGCATCATTATGGTGGATGAGTGGGAAAAGGTTCAAATACAGCATATCGACGCCGGAGGCAGGTATTTCCTGCCCAAAGAAGGGATGTCATTCTTCGATATGGGCACTTCTCTTGACTTGATGAGAGGGGGGCGCATGGATATCACGTGCCTCGGGGCCTATCAGGTTTCCGCAAGGGGGGATTTTGCTAATTGGTCAATCCCTGGAGATCGTAGTATGGGCATCGGCGGGGGTATGGACCTGGTCTATGGTTCTAAAAGAGTAATCGTAATTATGGAGCACGTAACCAAGACGGGCGAATTCCGAATATTAGACGAGTGCACATATCCGTTGACCGGTAAAGAATGCGTGAGTTTGCTTGTTACCGATATTGCCGTTATTGAACCGACAAAGGCAGGCCTTGTATTAAGGGAGTTTGCCCCGGGATGGACACCGGATGAAATTCAAAAGCTGACCCAGCCGGAATTGATTATGGCAGATGACCTCAAGGAAGTGGAATTATAGCATAATTATTCAGTTGCAAAGCAACAGTGATAGCGATACACTGTTGACAATCATCAATATCAAAAAAGGAGGATAAAATGAAAGTGTTGATTAAAGTAATGCTGGTGAGTCTGGCAGCGATGTTGATTCTATCATCGCTACTGATTGGTTGCTCTTCCGACGAGAACGGAACGGAAGAGCCAACAGCATCCCCTTCACCGGGTGCTACACAAGAACCAAAAGAGGATGTGACAATTACCATCGGGATGTCCACGGATAAATCCGGAGGCGGGGCAGCGGTACTGGCTATTGTCGATGACGGAGTGGAAGATGCGGTCGATTATTACAACGAGAACAACCTGATTCCCGGCATGGAAGTAAAGGTAATATCATACGACAACGAATATGATGCCGCCAAGGAAGTGCCGGCATACAATTATTTGAAGACGAAAGGCGCTGACATCATCGTTGGTAATATGCCCAATTCCGTTGCGGTCCTGAAACCATTTCTCAATGAAGATAAGCAGATTTTCTTCGGCCAGTCTTATACTGAAGAAGGATATTATCCGCCAGGATATATGTTCAACCTCAATGCTAAGACCGATCTAGTCGTCCAGACCATGCTGGAATGGATCGCCGAAAACGATCCTGATTTTCCCCAGGATAGACCCGCCCGATTCGGAGGAGTAAACTGGGATGAACCCCTTTCACGTTCCATATTCGAGGCTTGTAAACGTTATTGTGAAGCCAATCCCGACCGGTTCAAGTGGGAGGGGCACTATCTCACCGGACGTGTTTTTACCTGGGATATACAATCGGAGGGCTTGAAGAATTGTGATTACCTGATGCCGCCCATGGCCGGCCTGACCACTTTCGCCAAGAACTACCGGGACAACGGTTATACGGGCAGGTTCTTTGGAACCGACGGACACGCCGCTTTTATGGGCCTGATTGAAGATGCCAACCTCTGGGACGAACTGGATGATATGTATTTCGCCCTGCCCGTCGGATACTGGACCGACGATACCGAACTGGTGAATCTGGCCAAACAGAACATCGAAGAGCGAGCTGACACAAAGAAATACTACGACGCCGGGACTTCGTACCTGGGACCCTTTATCTCATATATGGGGGTGCTTGAGATCATTGCCGAAACAGCAGAGGAAGTCGGACCGGAAAACGTAAATTCGCAAACGCTCTACGAGACCGCGCAGTCATTCAGTATGGAGCTTAACGGCCACGAATTCGCATTCTCCCCCACCGATCGAAATGCGTTCGATAGCTTCGGAGTGTATCAACTGAGAGCCAGCGATAAGAACCTCTTCAGGGTGTCGTCCGACTGGGTGCCGGTGATGGACAACTAATCAAATATTACTTAAGCGAGCATCTAAAAGGGAGCCCATCACAGGCTCCCTTTTCTACTTCTTGTGGGTCCGCTGTAGTAAAGGTATGAACTTGAGATTTGCTTTTGGAAACGGAAACTGGTCCAGTTGCGAAAGCGATACCCACCGAAAATCAACTGGCCCGTTCAGCTTTACCCGGCCGGATGTGTAATCGCATTCGTATACATCCATCTCGATCCTGAAATGGGAATAGGCATGACGGACGCGAGTGAGGTAACTGCGAACAGAAACAGTCAGGTTCGCCTCTTCCTTAATCTCACGAACACACGCTTCCTCCTGCGTTTCCCCTTCGTCAACTTTGCCTCCCGGAAATTCCCACAATCCACCCAGCAACCCTTCGGGCTGACGCCGGGTGATGAGCACCTTGCCTCGTTTGTAAACAACGCCTGTGGCAATGTGGTATTCCGGTATCGACCGGGCAGGTGACCGCTTAGGATATCGTCTGATTTCTTTTCGGTGGTAAGCGCAGCAATGGGTTGAAATCGGGCATGCGGCACAATCCGGCCTGGCCGGTGTGCAGATTCGTGCACCCAGGTCCATCATCCCCTGATTGAATTCGCCCGAATTCAGCGGATCGAGCAGTTTCTCCGATTCAATCCTGAAAACCTTTCGGGTACCGGTTTCGTTCACCGCTACATCTAGACAAAGCAAACGTGCCAGTACCCGCTTCACGTTTCCATCCACCACTGCATGTGGCTGATGAAAAGCGATGCTCATTACCGCCGCAGCGATGTATTCCCCAACACCCGGGAACTTTCTAAATTCTTCGATTGCAGACGGAATGGTACCATTAGAATCCGTCACAACCATTTGCGCGGCCCGATGCAGATTGCGGGCTCGGGCATAGTAGCCCAGTCCTTCCCAGATTTTCAGCACATCCTGCAAATCGGCGCCAGCCAGCGTTTCGATATCAGGGAAACAGGCCAGAAACCGCTCGTAATACGGAATGACAGTGTTCACCTGAGTTTGCTGAAGCATGACTTCCGAAACCCAGATGTGATAGGGATCATCGGTTTGACGCCAGGGAAGGGGGCGATGATTCTCATGGTACCATCCGAGCAGATTGTTTCGAAGATTGCTAATGTTCGATTTTTCCATAACCGGACTCGTTGTTACAGCAGGGAAATACGAAAACTGTTCGTACTTCGACCGGGGCTCAGCACGAACCGGCGGCTCTCTGTCCAGTATATCCATACGTTCATCCTGGGCCTGTCAAAGGATGAAGCTGATATCATTATATTTTTAAACCTGAATAGAGGTAGCTTCGTAAAGCCGTCTATTTCTTTCGGGCCACATAGATATCGGCTTCGATCATCTTTCCGTCTTCGTAGAAATGATGCACGAAATAGAGGTTACCTTCATTATCGAGCGAAGGCTCACCGGCAAAACTGGAGACTATCAGTTCGGGTTCCGACCACCGACCGTTAAGCTTCTGGGAACTGAAGATTCCCGGGCTGCCCTGATAAGTTCGTAAAAACCAGAGTTCATTTTTATCCTGAGAAAGATAGGGCCAGCCTTCGGTTTCAGCGGTGTTCACCACTTCAACATTCTCCGGCTCCTGCCACTCGCCACCGATATTGTGCATCATCCAGATATCGTACCCACCTTTGCCCCCGGCCCTCGCCGAGTGGAAGTAGACCTCTGTTCCATCTGCAGAGAAATGAAGTTCGCCCACCT
>CAZDMY010000106.1:0-4957 GCA_964506405.1 uncultured Dehalococcoidia bacterium
ATATCTTCCGATTTTAACGGCGGTTGAACCAGCCAGTCGTCGGTATTTGCACCATAGCGGATGGAAAGCTGAGTGGTTTCACCGCATCGGCCCTGCAATTGATCCAGCAACCGGTTGATACCAGGATGCATGAGCAGGCACTCATCGATCCTGATAAACCGCCGGGTGTCACGATTTACAAATCCCAGCGATCCGTCTCTTCTGGCGGTGAAGCGGGCATGGTTCCGATAGCCGAAGGTTTGAGCGGAGGGCACTACAGGTGAAACCGGTACGTCAAATATGCCCCCCACCATCTCAAGCGCCTCATTCACCGTCCGGCGCTTGAGCTCGAGTTGATGCTCGTATCGAATGTGCTGCCACTGACATCCGGTGCATGCGCCGAAATATGGACAAACGGGAATAATCCTATCCGTTGAGGGATTCTCTATACCGATCACTCGGCCTGCAATGCGCTTTCTCTGGCGGCGCAGCATTTCAACGCGCACTGATTCCCCCGGAATCCCCCCGAAAACAAACACCCGTTCACCTTCATATTGGGCCAGGGTATCGCCCAGCCATCCCATCGTCTCGAGTCTCAAATCGAGACTATCCGGAATGCCTTCAATCTCTTGATTTTGCCTGCGCCGCCTGCTCATATGTTTGGTGAATTGACATGAAAACCCTTATGTTCATATAATACTTCAATAATTGAGGTTAGGGGAATCCGGCCATTGCCGGCCAGCCCCCGCGAAGTTTTCGTAGGAGCGTAAAAATGAACGATGTTAATGAAATCGAGGCCATCAAACGGTTGAAATACAAATACTTGCGATGTGTTGATCTGAAGAAATGGGACGAACTGAAGGATTGCTTTACCGAAGATGCCAAAAGCAGCTTTGCCGGTGGTGCCCATAGCTATAACGGTCGCGATGCGATCATAAACTTCTTAAAAGAAGGGCTGCCTGTAACACGCCTGAGTATGCATCAGGGGCATCAACCGGAAATCGATATCAACTCCAATACCACAGCTACCGGGACATGGGCTTTGGAGGATTACCTGATCGATACCGAAGGTAACTGGTCCATGCGGGGGGCTGCCTTCTACCACGACGAATACGTGAAAATCGCTGGGGAATGGAAGATCAAATCAACCGGTTATGACCGGATTTTTGAGGAATTCTGGAGCCGGGCCGATAGTCCGAGCCTGAAGGTAACCCAGAATATGTTTGCCCCTAAGTGATCATTAGCTATTGCCAAGAAAACAGCGGTCAGCGGTCAGCTTTCGGCTTTCGGCTTTCGGCTTTCAGCCCACCCCCCTCCCAGGAGGTGAATCCATTGGCTACCATTACCGGCCTTGTTTTCCTCACTTACTGGTGCCGGTAACCACTGTCGTGGACGAGAAATACGGCAACTAAGAAGGATATCATTGGGAGTCCGTCCGCCACAGCGGATACAACGACCTGGTCGGACGTGGTATTGTTTTGCCAGTTCATTTTCGTGGCATTTTTCTGGTGATCGCAGCAATGGCCCACTCCACAACCTGTATAACCACGTTGATCACCGAGATCACCCAATCCACAATTCGGATAGTCACCCGCTCCAGACGTGACCCGTAGCCGCCGATGACCGGAACCGAGTCGATCCAGGCACAGGTCTGAGATCGAACCAGGAATCGTGAGAGGTTGGGATGAGAGGATAACATCTGCATGGGGTAGGCAATGGTTCCAATCTTGGGAAGTGCTCCAATAACCAAAGCCGTGCCGTATCTGATTTCCCGGTGACGGTTTTGCCACATCCGGGTCAATGTATATATCGTACGGAGCAGCGGTACGAGAAAGAAATAAAGCAGGATCATTAATTCATTCAGGATCAACGCCAGGGCAATTATAATAATATTGTTTAGTATTGGTAACTCAAAGACGGTCAATGCCAGTTGTAGCATAAAACACTTTAAATATTCCGTTACTGCCGGTGAATGAATTCGCTCTTTGAGCCGGTCCGCCTCGATTGGGGTAATGCGTTCCAGTGCCAGCCATTCGTCAATCTTGGTTAACGTATACAGCTCTGCGAACCGGCGCAGATACGCTTCATTGAACGCTGCGGCCCAAAGCAGTTGGAGAGAAAGCCTCAGAAACAGAAACGGCCGCGTCAAGAACGTAAGAATGCGATGATTGGCCGGGCGATTCACGACCCTTGACCTCTGTTTTGCCCGTCGTTTTTGCACCCAATTCGTGCGCTTTTCCCGGGAACAGTTATCGATTGATATATCATGCAGTCATCCTTGGAATCACTGAATCCCGGCCAATGCGGGCTGATATAGCTTCCACTATAGTACCCAACTGAAAACGAAGCGTCAACCTTTAGTACTTCCACGGCTTCTCGTGCGGCTAGACATCGAATGCAGCAGCGTCTATAATTAGTATTTGGGCCATTTTCTAGGCGATCAGGGCGCACTCGTATGGGCGTGCTTAAAGGAGGAAGCATATTGGTTGGTATTACCTCTTACGGAGCTTACATTCCGATCTATCGACTAAGCCGTAAAGATATCGGCAGCATGTGGGGCCAGGGGGCCGGGGCGGGCGAGAGATCCGTTGCCAACGCGGATGAAGACAGTCTGACTATGGGAGTTGAAGCTGCTATCGATTGCTTGAGGGGCATTGACAGAAGTATCGTCGATGCCCTTTATTTTGCCACTGTTTCCGCACCGTATCTAGAGAAGCAATCCGCGAGCATCATTCGGGCCGCGGCAGATCTGCGGGATAGCATCCCCACCATGGATATAGCACATTCGTTGCGAGGCTTTACCAGTGGGATGAGGGCTGCCGAGGATGCTGTAACAGCAGGTTCAGCCAAGAATGTTATGGTCATTGCTTCCGACTGCCGCCTGGCAGCGCCGGATTCCGGTTTCGAGCCGCAATTCGGTGATGGCTCGGCCGCCCTTTTGATTGGTAACGATGACGTCATTGCCACAATCGATGGAAGCTACCATCTTTCCAGCGAGTTCATCGATGTATGGCGAAAACCGGGGGACCGATACATGCAGGTCTGGGAAGACCGGTTTATCCGGGAAGAGGGCTATCTTAAAATTCTTCCGCAGGCAGTAAAAGCACTTTACAATAAACTGAACATCAAACCGGAAGAAATCACCAGAGCGTGTTTCTACGGGCCGGATCCCCGGACCCATACCGCGATGGCACGCAAAATGAATCTGGACGCCAAGACGCAGGTGCAGGATCCGATGGCCGGATCGGTGGGGAACACCGGCACCGCATTGGCCCCGATGATCCTGGTTTCCGCATTGGAAGAAGCAAAACCAGGTGATAAGATTCTGCTGGCCACCTATGGCGATGGCGCCGACGCCTATCTCTTCACCGTGACCGAGAATATTACTAAAATACAGGGCCAGCGCCGGGGTATCAAAAAACACCTGGAATCGAAGTTGATGCTTCCCGGGTATGGGAAGTATGTACAGATTCGCCAGTTGATGGAATGGGAAAAAGGAACCATACCGGCACGGCCTTCCTCACTTCCGGTAATCTGGCGGGATAAGGAACTGGTCTGGAAACTGTACGGCCTCAAGTGTAAAAACTGCGGCAACGTCCAGCTTCCCAGGCAACGCGTCTGCATGTACTGCCGCGCCAAGGATAACTTCGAATTTATCCGGCTCTCGGATCAGACCGGCACGCTATTCACATTCAGTATGGACCAACGAGCGCAGGAAATCGTTCTGCCCAAGGTTTTCAGCGTCGTCGACCTTGATTGCGGCGGACGCTTCTACAGCGTCATGACCGATCGAGATACCGAAAAGGTGGAAGTAGGCATGAAGGTGGAGATGACCTTCAGAATCCAGCTCGAAGGAGCGGAGTTAATCAACTATTTCTGGCGGGTTCGCCCCATCCGCGCTTAAGGAGAGATAAGGGCTATGGAAAGCATTAAAGATAAAGTTGCAATCGTCGGGATGGGCTGTACTCCCTTTGGCGAACTCTGGGATAAGGACCCGGTTGACCTGATGGTGGAATCGACCTACGAAGCCTGTGAGGATGCCGGCATTGAGACCACGGATATCCAGGCATGCTGGCTCGGTTATGTTAACTCGGATATCGCCATGACCGGCATTATGGCCGCGGGTGCATTGCAGTTTGATTACATCCCGGTAACACACGTTGAAAACGCCTGCGGAACGGGCGCTGAGACCGTCCGTGGTGCAGCGATGGCCCTGATCGCCGGCGTTTATGATGTTTGTCTGGCACTGGGAGTGGAAAAGATGAAGGATGCCGGATTCGGCGGCATCCCCCAGGCGTTCCCCGGCAAGTGGCATCCGGTCTACGGTGCCGCCCCGGAGGTCGGCGGCGGCGTGGCGCGATACGCGCTAGCTGCAACCAAGTACTTTGCTCACTATGGCTTAACCCCGGAAGAGGGCAAGACCATGCTGGCCAAGGTTTCGGTCAAGAGCCACTATAACGGATCAAGAAATCCCCGGGCTGCCTTACGAAGGCCGGTGACGGTGGAGCAAGTATTGAACGCCCCCATTATTGCCTGGCCGCTGGGATTGTTCGACTGCTGCGGGATAAACGACGGTTCGTCGGCCGCCATAATGGTGCGGACGGAAGATGCTAAGAAATTCCGCCCGGATGGTGACTACATCACGGTTAAAGCATCGGGAATTGCCTGTGGCCCGGGCTGGGGTAAGGAGAGGCCGGATTACGATTACATTCACTGGGAAGAAACGGAACGGTGTGCCAAACAAGTATACGAAATGGCCGGCATCAAGAATCCCCGAAAAGAGATGCAGGTATTCGAGCTGCACGATTGTTTCTCGATCGCCGAGGTCATCGCTGCGGAATCACTCGGACTGGTTGAAAAAGGGAAAGCCAAGGAAGATATCGATGCCGGCAACTGGGAGCAGGACGGCGAAATGCCCATCAATATCAGCGGCGGCTTGAAATCGTTCGGGCACCCGGCAGGCGCCAGCGGCGGACGT
>CAZDMY010000106.1:4967-7901 GCA_964506405.1 uncultured Dehalococcoidia bacterium
GCGCTCGCGCAGTTGCGCTTCCCGCTCGCCGAGGGCCGCGTAATCGAGCGCGAGATGGATACCGACGACGGCGAGCAGGGCGGCGGCGATCGCCCCCGGCAGGCGCCAGCGGCGGACGTGAAATATATGAATTCTACAAGCAGTTCCAGGGAAAAGCGGAGGAGCCTTCCCGCCAGCTTAAAGGCGATCTGAAAATGGGGATCGCTCACAATCAGGGAGGCCACCCCGGCAACTTCGTTTGCGGGATCACCATCGTCGGTGAGCCACCGGCAGCGAAGTGAGGAATTCGAATATCGAAATACGATTTTCGATGCCCTTTCAGATTCAGTATTTGGAATTCCGTGTTTTTTCAATTATGGGAGGAAAAAATGCCTGAGGAAAAAATTCTCACCTTTGAAGAGATCAAGCAGCGGGCAGGCGAGGAAATTGTGGAAACCCTCGAAGTCGATAAATCAATGATCCGCAACTTCGCCCAGGGTATTGGGGATGAAAATCCCCTCTGGACCGACGAAGAATACGCCCGCAGCAAAGGATACGCCACCGTCATTGCACCACCGGGTTTCTTTCAGGCGGCGGTAATGAGTTCGGCCTTCACTCGCTTCCGACCCAACATGAACATCGGCCGGGGCGTGGACGCCGGCGGTGAATGGGAGATCTACAAACCCGTGGAGGCCGGAGATGTGTTGACAAACACCTTCAAGTTTGCCGACGTGGTCCAGGAAGAAGGGAAAAAGGGAATGAAAACCTTCCTGAAATTCGAGACGACACACGTCAATCAGCGAGGGGAGACCGTAGCCAAAAGCCGGTCCCAGATTCTTAAGTTCTAAATGAAGGAGAAAGGCATGGCCCAACAGTTGTACTTTGAAGATGTGAACGAAGGGGATGACATACCGGAACTGGTTAAGAAACTGACCAAGAAGAATCTGGTAGTGTATGCGGTAACAGCAGGGGATTTGTACGAGCTTCATTATGATAAGGATACAGCCACCGCACAGGGATTCAAGGATGTTATCGTTCAAGGCCGGCTTAAGAGCGCCCTCCTGGCCCAGGCGGTTACCGATTGGATCGGCGACGGCGGCTCCGTACGTAAGCTCACCTGTAACAACCGGGGGGCCGATTACCCCGGTGATGAATTCAAGGTGAAAGGCAAGGTTCTGAAAAAATTCCAGGAGAACGGTGAAAATTTGGTGGAACTGGATCTCTGGGGAGAAAATCCGGAAGGAACTAAAACCACGTTCGGAAAAGCAGTAGTAGCCCTTCCCGGCAAAGGATAGGGTTTATTCCCCCTCACCCGGCATCTCTCTGCAATTGAGAGGGAATCAAACGTTAATTTAAAAGGAGACTTTCATGGGCGATAGACTTAAAGGCAGAAATGCAGTAGTAACGGGCGGCGGTCGGGGCATCGGCAAGGCCACCTGTCTGGCATTGGCCCGGGAGGGGGCCAATATCGTGGTTTGTGATCTGGGTGGATCCACCGACGGCACCGGGCAGGAAACCACACCGGCCGACGAAGTGGTCAAAGAGTGCGAAGCACTAGGCGTCAATGCGGTGGCTAATTATGGCAACGTGGCAAATTTCGCCGATGCTGAAGCAATGATTAAAGCATGTGTCGACAATTTTGGGCGGATCGACATACTGTGCAACATCGCCGGTATCGACAAACCCAAAATGATCTGGAACATGTCTGAAGAGGAATGGGATGCGGTCATCGCAGTTCATCTGAAAGGGACTTTCAACCTGACTCGGCACGCAGCGCCGCTGATGCGCGAACAGCGCTACGGACGGATCATCAACTGTGTTTCGGAAGCCTATCAGGGAGGCGTCACTCACTTGAATTACGCAGCAGCAAAAGGCGGTATCGCCAGCTTTTCTTACGGCACGGCACGTGAGCTGGGCAAATACGGCGTCACCTGTAATGTCTTCGTCCCTCGCGCCTCGACGCGAATGGTTCAGGGAGAGGACGTTAAGAAAATGATTCAAAAAAGGGTAGAATCCGGCCTGATGACTCAGGAAAAAGCTGACGAAATGATGCTGGATACCCTCCCGCCAGAGAACTTCGCTAATTTCATTGCTTTTCTGGCAAGCGACGATGCGAAGGATGTTAACGGGCAGGTATTCCTGACGACCCCCGGTGCGCTGGGACTGTTCAGTCAACCCGAGATTGTTCTGCAGGAACGGCACAACCCAAACGAGGAAGGGGCCTGGACATTCGACCAGTGTGCTAAGATTGCGAAGGGCAAACTGCTGGTCAATTACAAGAACCCGGCTCCGGAGCAACCGCCGAAAGAGAAGAAATAGGAATCAAACCACGGAGAAAGAAGATCGCCGAGGTTTCACAATTTTGTTCGAACGATCCGCGCTCTCAGCGTACTCCGAGGTAATTAAATAGGAGAACAATATGGCACAACTACATCCGCATTTGGAACTCGCACCGGTTGAGTTCACCAAAGTCATCTACGAGAAAAAAGGCAATGTGGCCTACATCACTTTCAACGATCCGGAAAACCGCAACGCCACCGACTGGCCGGGGCAGAAAGGACTGACGGACCAGTACTGGTACGCGCTGGATGATGCTGAATTCGACGACGATATCAAAGTCGTAGTCATCCGTGGAAATGGCAAGGACTTCCATTCGGGACACGATCTTGGTGGGGTTGGATTCATCTACGGTATGGGCACCGGGCAGAAAGATGAACGCCGGGCCAGCCAGCGCATCCGCTATTCGGTCGATAAAGGCTTTTTCCATGACCTGGCCATGAAGCTGTTCTTGCTTCCTAAAATTTCCATTGTGAAGTGTCACGGTGCCTGTCTGGGTGGGGGCGTTTATATCCCGCTCCATGCCGACCTGGCCATCGCTGCCAACGACGCCAAGTTCGGTTGCGTCGAACAGCGACTGGGGTTTGCCGGCAGTGGTGCGCCGGTCAACCTGTTGAT
>CAZDMY010000107.1:0-5560 GCA_964506405.1 uncultured Dehalococcoidia bacterium
GATCAAGATGGGCGCAGCGGAGGTGCTGGAATCCACTCCGGAAGAGGTTAAGGAGTTGGAGAACATCGGTGCAGACAGCCAGCCTGAGGACCTTTCCCGAGCTATTAAGCTCTTTGCCCAGGCCGATTTCCGATACAGTCCGCAATCCACTCTTCCACTGGAACTGGCACTGGTTGATTTCTCCCTGGGGCCAACACCGGAGGCAAAAAAAGCACCATCTCAGCCGGAGAAGCGGCAGGCGCCGGTTCGACAACCGAAAAAGGAAAATATCGCACCGCCGGAACCAAGAAGAACGGAGCCGGAACCAAAGGTTGAACAGGCTGTACCTGAACCCGAACCTGAGCCGATCCAGCAGATTCCCAAACCGGAAAGTCCGCCGACAATAGAGTTTATTCAGCAACACTGGAATGAATTCATCAAAGCCTGTAAAGGCACTCCGGGAAATATCGATGCCCTGCTTCGGGGCTCCTGCGACCCGACGGCTGTTGATGATGGTATCCTCACACTGGGATTCTATTCAAGATCCGGTTTTCAGAAAAGAGGAATCGAAGATCCTCGGGTTTTGAAAGTCCTCTCAGCAAAACTGGAGGAGATATTTGGTATCAGACAGGTAGATTGTATTACAATAGGGGAAGAGAACCGGCCACCCCCACCGCCGGCCAGCGAGAGTCATTTGGTTAAGGAAGCGCAGGCACATGGGGCTCAAATCGTCCGGGAGGAATATCGATGATGAATAAAAAGATGATCAAGCAGGCCCAGCAGTTACAATCAAAAATGATGAAGGCACAGGAGGAGTTGGGAAAGGAGATCGTGGAAGCGACTTCCGGGGGTGGAGCGGTGACGGTCACCATGAACGGTCACCAGGAAGTTACCTCCGTTAAGATCACACCCGAGGTTGTGGACCCGGAGGATGTGGAGCTTCTGGAAGATATGATTCTGGCGGCACTGAAGGAAGCAACTCAGAAATCAAGAGAGCTTGCCGAAAAGAAGATGGGGGCATTAACCGGCGGGTTCAATATTCCCGGATTGTAAAGTAAAGCCGGAAAGGTACGTTTCGATATCAGGAGGTTGAATGTCACCAGTTGCCTGCGGCCTGCAACTCAATTACAAGAACATGATCCTCTTACCGGGGGCGTGTGGCGTAGCCTGTGATGTGTGCAAACTCAAGGATAAGTGTGGCGGATGTGTAAGCGGAACCGACCCCGATGCCCCGAAGGTGCTCAAAAGGCTGAAACAGATGGGGAACGCCTGCCCGGTCCTGAAATGCGCCATTGAAAATCGAATTGAGTACTGCCTGAACTGCGAACAATTTCCCTGCAATATCCACTATGAGAACGAAATTCCTTACAGTCGGAAGGCGCTGGACATTTTTAAGAAGTTCCGTGATGAGGAGTGAGTGGTTTGGGTTCACCATACGGCTCTGCGGCTGAACCGGTATCCCGGCTGATTGAAGCTTTTCACAAACTGCCGGGGATCGGCCCTAAAACGGCTGCGCGCCTGGCCTATCATATTCTTCGCACCCCGGAAACCGAAGCACGCACTCTGGCCGATGCCATCATCGACGTAAAAGAAAAGATCACACTCTGTACCACGTGTCAGAACCTTACCGATACCGATCCCTGTTCCATTTGTCAAAACGCCGATCGCGACACCTCTACTATTTGCGTTGTTGAAGAGCCCCTGGATATCCTCGCCATCGAACGCACCGGGCAATTCAAGGGCTTATACCATGTCTTGCACGGGGTGATCTCCCCGATGGAAGGGATCGGTCCACAAGATCTGAAAATAGGCGAGTTACTGAATCGTTTAAGGAACGGGCTGGTAATTGAGATCATCCTGGCCACCAATCCTAATCTGGAAGGTGAAGCAACAGCTATGTACCTGCAGCGCCTGATCTCCCCTCTGGGTGTGCGGTTGACATCGCTTGCGCGCGGGCTTCCGGTGGGAGGTGACCTGGAATATGCTGATGAGGTGACCCTGGGCCGAGCCCTGGAAGGCCGGCGGGAGGTTTGAGCTTTCTTCATGGCAATACCACGAACATACAAAACGGAGGCTATAATCCTCAAGCATTCAAATTTCGGGGAAGCGGATCGGATAGTCACACTCTTCACGCCGAACTACGGGAAAATCCGGGCAGTGGCACGCGGCGTACGCCGGATGAAAAGCAAACTCGGCGGACACGTAGAGCCCATCAATTGCTGCTCAATGATGATCTCTCACGGGCGGAACCTGGAGACCATCAATCAGAGCCAGATTATCGAGGATTTCCCGCCTGTTCATAGAGATCTGGATCTCACCGCGCAGGCAGCATACCTGGTCGAGCTTGTTGATGTTTTCAATTCGGAACATAGTGAAAACTATCCGGTTTACAAACTTCTTTTAAACTCGCTTCGCCATCTGGGCAAGACAAGAAAGATCGATCTGCTGTTCCGCTATTTTGAGGTTCAATTACTCGGACATCTCGGATACCGGCCCGAGTTATTTGAATGTGTACAATGCAGATCGGCCCCGAAGCCGGTAGAGAATTTCTTCAGTTGCAGCGGTGGGGGCATCATTTGTCCGGGTTGTGCGCCTTCGCAACTGAATGTGCGCCCGCTTTCGCTTAACGCGCTTAAAGTGCTCCGGCTGCTGCAGGCCGGGGAATACGCGAATGCGAGCCGGTTAAGACTTTCGACGCAATTGTCTTGCGAATTGAATCAAACACTGCAAGAATATATACGCTACCTGCTGGAACGCGAACTGAAATCAACCAGTTTTATTGAGCACCTTAAGAAGGAGCCACTGGGAGCCTGATTCTCAGGAAGCGAAATCGAGTAAGCCCTGGAGAGGAATCTGGTTTGAACAATTGATAATGGACTTGCCGAAATACGCAAAAGTCATCGTGAACCCGTACGCGGGCACGGGTGCGACCGGTCGAAAATTGTCGAAAATTGAAGGCACGCTGAACGAGGCCGGACTCGATTTCGATGTTGTTCGTACGGAAGGTCAGAGCCATGCTCAGGAGCTGGCTAAGGAAGCCGCGCTCAAGGGATACCGGTTGATCGTCGCCGTTGGAGGCGATGGTACGATTAACGAGGTGGTCAACGGCTTGATGCTTTCAGGGCGCAACAGAGAGGTGATTCTGGGAATCCTCAACACGGGAACCGGCTGCGATTTCGCCCGTTTTCTGGAGATTCCTCGGGATTTCCGCCTCGCCTGCATCCGACTGGTCAACCCACAGCAAGTGAGGGTGGATGTGGGCGCTGTTGATTGCTATCGGGATGGCGAACCGGTTCGGCGATATTTCATCAGTACAGCCAGCCTGGGTTTCGATGGTGAAGTGGTGGAAACCGCGCAGAAAAGGCCGCGAATACTCCACGGAAATACCTCTTATTTCATGGGCATCCTTGAGATTCTGGGAACGTATCACAACAAGGATATCCGGCTGACACTTGATGAAGTTACAGAGGAATTACGAATTTGCAGCATGGTCATTGCCAATGCCGGTTCTTATGCCTCGGGGATGAGGATCGTTCCCGAAGCGGATCTCAGCGATGGCCTTTTCGAGGTGTTAATCGTGGGAGATATCAACAAATTTGATTTGGTACAATCACTTCCCAGAGCTTACCTGGGTATCCATCTAAACCACCCAAAAATTCGGCTGGAGAAAGCATCAAGCGTCGCGATTGAATCTGACCAGCGGATTTTAATTCAGGCTGATGGAGAACTTCTGGGCGAAGCCCCTGCCCGCTTTGAGATTGTTCCCTCAGCACTTAATATTGCCCTGTAATGTACAGGTATTACTGAACGGTAATACTGTTGATAACCACTTGTTCCAAGGGAACCCCGCCACCTGCCGGATTGCTGTTATCATGCGGTAGAGCCGCGATCTCCCTGACCACTTCGATCCCATCGATCACCACCCCGAAAGCTGCGTAGTTTTTATCGAGGAAGTGCTGAGGGCCGTCACAGATGAAGAATTGAGCCGTGGCACTATTGGGATCGCTCGTCCGGGCCATCGAAATCGCTCCATCGACGTGGGTTACCTCCGGATGTGTTTCCAGCTTGATCGGGGGATACGTTGGTATCCTATTTTTTCCGTCCTTATCTTGCATTCCCGCCTGGATCATAAAATCGTCCGCTATGCGATGGAATACAACGTTATTGTAAAAATCGTCACGCACGTATTTCAGGAAGTTCTCCACTGTAATGGGAAGCTTATCCTGATACAGCTCGAGCGTGATATCGCCGAAGTTGGTGCTCATCACGACGATGGGATTATCTGAGGCTGTTGCTGGCTCGGTCGGCGATGGGGTTGGAGCAGGTGCTGTGGGTTCCGGAGTCAGTGTGGGTGATTGAGTGGGCAGTGGAGTTTTTGTTATCTCGGTTCCTTTGGTATCATCGGAATCGGAACAGCCGACCGCTGCAAATAGTGTAACTACGGCAATTAGTAATAAAACAATTAAAGTTCTCAATGTCATTTTCAAAGACCTCCGTTTCCCTATGAACTTACGATTATGATAACCGGCAACGTTCCGACGTGTCAACGGATTGATACTTCAATCAGCTTGGCGATACCTTGTAAATGGTTTCCTTTTCGCTATACCATTGCCAGGAGTTGTTTTCGCCTTCGGCTCCAAACGTACCCGCCCAGCACTGTTATTCCCACGCAAATCAGGATTATTGTGGCGGCCTCCGGAACCGGTGGGAGCAACTGGTTATCCCGCATAATCCAGTCGCTGAAATCCGATACGTTGTTGATGGTTATGGTATTTGCGGTAATATCAACGGTCCCGAAGTACGGACCGTCCCACGTACCCACGGAAAATCTCCACAGACACAGGGCACTTTCCACCTCACCGGCCAGTTCACCATCCTGGTAACTCAAGGTGATGTTAAAAGTCCCGACAGCAGTTGAAGTTATTTCGAACCATCGCTTGACACTGTCATTGATCGCACCAGGATGGAACTCATCCGGATGGACGATGATGGTCACAGTACCGGGAGTCGTTAGAGATGTGACCTCCAGGGTTACATTGACTTCACCCCCGAAAATATAGGTGCCGGTCGTTGGTATGTAATGCGAGACGGTGGTCGGTCCTTGAGAGATCACCGTCGCGGTATCGCTGCCGGTATAGAGAACTCCCCAGCCATCGGTACCGAAAACTTCGGCTGTATTTATAATGGTGCCGGTGAAGGGAAAGGTTTTGATAGTCCAGCCGGAACAGGAATTGCCGGGAGCCAGGTCATCGGCATTCGGGCTGCCATCGAGGTTGTCACAGCCAGTCATATTGATCGCAAAATCATCCATAACGTCGAGCGGGGTTCCGTTATCGTCTCCAACAAAAATTCCATACAGGGGATCGGTACCGGCATTCAAAACCTCATAGCAGTACATCACGGAGCCGCCCTGAGTGATGGTAATGGAATCCAGTCCGGGGCAGCCTGCACCCGGTGTGGTCACCGTCTTGTTGATAATGGGCAGAGGTCGGGGTGCTTCGGAAATCACCGTGGCGGTATCGCTGTCGGTATAGAGAACTCCCCAGCCATCGGTACCGAAAACTTCGGCTGTATTTATAAT
>CAZDMY010000107.1:5660-7887 GCA_964506405.1 uncultured Dehalococcoidia bacterium
TGCCATCGAGGTTGTCACAGCCAGTCATATTGATCGCAAAATCATCCATAACGTCAAGCGGGGTTCCGTTATCGTCTCCAACGAAAATTCCATATACGGGATCGGCACCGGTATTGATCACCTGGTAACAGTACATCACGGAGCCACCCTGAGTGATGGTAATGGAATCCAGTCCGGGGCAACTGCCCCCTACGGTAGTTACGGTCTTGTTGATGGTGACGCTCTGCGCACTGGCGACAACAGGCAGTATCAGAATACAGGCAGCTACTGCAAGGAAGGCTAACATCAGAAATAGTTTCATAAAGAAGGCTCCTTTGTTAACGGATATTTGTATTATCGTTGGTTTTGAAATATAAAGCAATAAAAGTACGTATAAGGGCTTGAGCCTTTCAAATCGAAAGGTATATAATCCAATGCGAAAGAGTCCGCAAAGGGGGTACGAATCATGGCTTTTCCAAATCGTGAACAGTTAAAGCAATGGGCGGAGAATTACGTTTCTTTATGGAATGAAGGCGATAAAGAGGGGTGGGCAAAAAACTGGCACAGTGTCGCGCCTGGAGAGTTCCGGATGGTTGACCCGGTGGGTACACCCGAGAAAGTGGGATTTGAAGATTGTGCTTTGAAATCCTTCGACCTCTTTCAGCCGATTGTTAAATTCAAGATCGTCGAGGGCGCCTTCTTTATCTGTGGCAACGAGGTCGCCTGGCTCCTGGAAAACCGTATCAGTTCAGACGGAAAAACCGTCATCGGGCACAGCATCGAAACATATCGGTTCGAAGCCGATGGCTCAGTCACTATCCGTACCTATTATGATGTCCCGGAAAGGACGGACGATCAGCTCGGCAACGTATTCAAGGAATACCTGCCGGAAGACTAGGGCTCCAAACAAATGCCAAATGATTAATAACAAACGTCAAACGAATTATAAATGATCAAAGGCCAAAACCGAGCATCGCTTGCAGCGGCAACCGAATCCATTGTGTTAAAACCGCTGATTTATTGACCATCATCACCTCTCCACCGACTGTAGGCCCGGATTCACCACGTTCGCATTCAGGCATGGTTAGTATGGATCGTTCACAGCTACAGAAGGTATCATCGTAATCGACTTCTATCTGAAGGAATCCTCTGTTGGCAAGATCGCTTGAACACGGTACTGCAGGGAGTTCATGCATTGTGATCGTAAATACCTGGGTTCCGCCGCCGGAGGGTATATTCACCAGGTTCAGGGTTTCAACCCACGAATGATCTTTTGCCGGCACACAACCTCGGCCGTCATAAAGGAAGAATCGCATCGGGATATCCTGGTTAAAGTCCGGGCCGCAGCCGTTGTTTACCAGAACCATAGTTCCCGATATCGTCGTGCTACCGTTCAAACAGGCTACATCGAGACTGTCAGATTGTACCTCAATGTTGGGGAGATTCATCGTGTGAGGCAGGGCAATCGTATTGTTGGCTCCATCAGATTCGCAAATGGCCGTACCCGGATCAATGGTCGCCACAAACGTGCAATCGCAATTGGCACAATCGGGGGTATAACTGAAAATCAGGTCGGTGTTGCTGCCCGCCGGCAGGTTTACCGACTGATTAGCGAAGGTTATCGGGCAATCACATCCCAAAGCCACTGTTGTATCGTTGACATCGGCACATCCCTCGTTAGAAATGTTTACCATCACCTGGCCCTCGAGATTGCCATCACTCAGACAGGTAACCACCGGGATCACGCTGTTAACCTGGAGGTCCGGAATATTCGCGACTAAACCATTGGCACAAAAAGTGTTATCAGTACCGTCGCTTTCACAGATGATATTTGTATAATCGGCCTCCACACGGATGGAAAAACGGCAACCGGTGGAATTGGCGGCCAGATCCGCAATGACAAACTCGGGGGTGATCGCAAATGCCTGGTTTCCGCCCCCTGCCGGGATATTGACACCGGCAAAGGTTTCATTCCATTGCACTACCTGAGTGCCAGTACATGCAATGCCCGAGAAAAGGGTGAATTGGACCGGAACGTTATTGTTCAGGTTTGATCCGCAACCGTTGTTAATCATCGTTACGGTGCCGGATACCGTGAATTGCCCGTCCAAGAGACAATCGGTAATAAATACAGCGGACGCGACCTCGATATCCGGAATATCGATACCTATATTATCCGCACAATAGCTATTATTGGTGCCGTCACATTCGCAGATAGTGTTGTTGTAGTCGATTTCAACCTGTATGG
>CAZDMY010000108.1:0-7789 GCA_964506405.1 uncultured Dehalococcoidia bacterium
ATGGAAAGAGAAAATAAACAAAAAAGACTGACTATCGATACGCCGGATGCCTTGAAGCGTTCGATCGGAGGGGATGTGGTGACACTGTCCCCCTGCGAGAATGGGGACACCGAATGCGTACGGTTCATGGATCGAACGACTGGAATTTTATCCGAAAAGGATTTTGTGGTGGACATTCAGCAAACGAACGGCGATCTGGCCATATTCGTTGATAGCGGCGAGAGGGCTGCGCCCGCAATCATGAGTATACTGGCTAACGAAGGAATTCAGGTGCAATCGCTGTCGGTCTCCCGGCCTTCTCTGGATGATGTATTTCTCAAGTATACGGGACGCACCATGCGCACAGAGGAGGGCACCCGTACGACCTTCGTTGAAATGAAGCGAAGGCGCAACCGGAGATAGGCGATGGATACTTTAGCGGATACCTGGTTTCAAATGCTGCGCCATATCCGGACCCAGATCCGGATGAAGGTATTCATCATCATCAATCTTTTTCAGCCGATCCTCTGGCTGGCCCTGTTTACCCAGGTATTCAAGTCCCTATCCGAACTGCCCGAGATGGAGGTAAGCTATCTTCAGTTTTTTGCTCCGGGCGTCGTGGTGATGACCGTCCTGTTCGGTTCGGCCTGGGCCGGAATGGGAATGCTTCAGGATATAGATATGGGCATCCTTTCGAAGATGCTGGCAACCCCGGTTTCGCGAATTTCCGTGGTCACCAGCCGGGTACTTGCTTCCATGCTGCTGCTGGTAGTGCAGGCCCTGCTGATATTCATTCTGGCGATCATCCTCGGTGTGGACATCGCCACCGGAGCGGCGGGGGTGCTGTTCTCCATTGTGATAGTTTCCCTTCTGGGGCTGGGATTTGCCGCCTTTTCGAATGGCCTGGCTCTGCTGTTCAAGCGCCCGGAACCCTTGATGGGAGTGATCAACTTTGTCACCCTGCCGTTGATGTTCCTTTCCTCAACGATGATGCCCGGCAACCTCCTTCCAAGCTGGCTCGATACGGTTCGTCAGTTTAATCCGGTCGATTATGCCGTCGTTGGTGTCCGGGGCCTGGTCCTTGAAGGCTGGATATGGGATGATCTATGGAAATCACTAGTCGTGCTGGCAGCGTGGGGCGCTATCGGCATAACCTTCGGCACATTAATGTTTCGCAGGTATTCCGAATAGGCCTTCCTAAACTTTATCCCCCATTCCATTGGGCAGCCTTGTAGCCACCCTTGTATCCCACCACACCACCAGCGGGGGCATGACCACCATAAACAGAGTAACAGGCTGATTGTGGTAGCAATCCCGAAATCCCGAATAAGGACGAAATCCGATGCTATCAGAACGCCAAATCCGCCAAGAGTTGTTAAAGCGGTGGTTACAATGGCCCTCCCGGTTCGTGAAATGGCAACAACCATGGCATCATGGGGAAGCAAGCCCTGCCTTTGCTTCTCTTCCTCGTATCGACCCAGTAAAAGAACAATAAACTCGGTACCGATGCCGATGACAAGCACACCCAGTACGGCCGTCATGGTGTTAAGCGGGACTCCGGCCACGAACAAACTGAGTGAACTCCATCCCAACACCATGCCTACCGGGATAATGGCGAAAATTACACGTGTAAAGCGCCGGTACACAATAAACAATACTACGAATATCGCACCAAGGCATAGTGCGTTCATCAAGGTTCTTCGACCCATCATGGCATCCACTGCTTCGACGATGAGCGCAAAGTTGCCGGCAGGTGCAATTTCGATGTTTAGATCGTCTGGTGGATTGGCAGTATCAATCATGTCTTCCACGAGTTCATGAACCTCATCCAGTTGCATATGTTTTATACCAAAAGTAAGGCTGGCAACCTTTGAGCCCGACAATACTTCATTGATATACATTTGTGGTGTACTGGCCAGTACTTCCTCGATATCACTCCGATTTTCAGGAATAGCCGCGGCCTGGTCTCCGGGCTTGTTCTTTCCGGTAATTATCGTCACCGGGCTGTCTACGCGTTTTATTGCCGCCGGATATTGCGACATCATCCGTTCCTGGTAATCATCCATCCAGTGGAGCACTGATGGAGCGAGCACATCATCGGTAGTAACCAGAAAATGCAGTTCCCCTGAATATCCGGTAACCTCTCGCAGAAAACGCACGTCTTTCAAAGTCTGTGATTGCTGAGGCATCAACTCTTCGTGGTCCACCTTTGAAGGAAGCCATCCATCAACCACCGCGCCTGCCACTGCTGCAACAACAGCAATAATGAAAATCGGACCGGGGTGATTTAGAGAAAATCTGGCGGCCGCGGCCAGGCTCTTTTCAAACAATCGAATTGCTGCTTCCGAGGATTTACCCGCTTTTGTAACCGGTATTCTCCTGTCTGCGATATTCAGTATGCTGTGAAGCAGGACCAGGGATATTATGAACGCTACTACTACCCCGATCGCCAGATTCATGCCGAAATCCTGTATCATTGGTACTTCGGATATGAAAAGGGTAATAAAACCTATAATAGTGGCAATCAGCGCTATTCCCACCACGGGGAACATCCGCTTGATCGATGCGATAATCGCTCGCGATACCGATTTGCGGTTTGATATTTCTTCCTGATACCGGTTGTGAAACTGAATAGAATAATCGATTCCGATTCCGATGAGGATGGGGAGCACTGCCATACTGGACATCGACAGGGGAATTCCGGCATAACCCATCGCACCGAACGTCCAGGCAGCCGCTAATCCCACCATCAAAAGGGATAGCAAATTCCATCTTACCCGAAACATGAGTAACAGGATAACAGCCATTACACCTAAGGATAATCCGAGCAGGAATTTAAGATCACTTGTCATCGCATTGCTGATAGTCTCCATGATCTCCACATTCCCGATGACATAAGTGTCGATATCCTGAAGCCTGCCGGCCTCCTTTGCCTCTTCGAGGAATTCCTCGATATCGATGATAATGGCCATGTATTCCGCGTGCGTCAGACCTGCCACCGGCCTGATATTTATCAGTACGTGGGATTCATCCGGTATGAGCGGTGCCATTTGCGGGCTGATAGAATTCTGATCCGTCGGATTTTGAGGGTCGCCCCCCTGATAATGGAGGACGCCGTTGACAAATTCGGGATCCTTCCAATCGAAGGAAAAACCCAGCTTCTCGGCTTCCCTGGCAGCCAGCTTTAAGATGCTTACCGGCCCGACAAGGGAATGGATACCGTCTCCATGCACGACCATTATTTCCTGTTCCAGTTCGTCCAGAAGAGCCAGTGTTTCAGGAGAGAAGATATCCTCGATACTGCCTTCAAGTAGAATCACATTTGATTCGCTGCCGAAGTGCTCGTAGTAGACATGAGTATCCTGAAAAATTTTCTTATCCGGCGACAACATAGTGTCCATACCGGTTTCTTGTTTCAATTGAGTTAGACCCGGCACAAGAATCGCCGTTATTATCACACCGGCCAGGATAAGCCATGACGAGTGGCGCTCAATGAATCGGGCAAGTATTCTGGGGATTTCTTTCATCTTTGTCTTCTTTTATCAGGCTATATTTATTACCGGGCTTAACGAATAGTCCGGTGGAGTGAGCATTTCTCTGGAAATGTTTTAAGGGGATGGGTTGCAGGTTCGGTAAAGCGACCAACCACATGAAGACTGAGCTTATAAACTATATGAAAGGCAAATAGTTATGACATATATGCCTTGCCCACAAGTCCGTTGGGATCCTTTGCCCCCCGTAGCAGCATTTGCCCCCCTTCGCAACTACTGCGCAACTGATCCAAGGTCAACCTCTCAAGGATACTCCCTATCTGAGCGCGCCCCCATGTCCACACACCATTGATCAATGCTTCGCCTTCCGGCGAAAGCCTGCATATTACCCGTCTTCTGTCGTCCTGATCCGGTTCCCTGACGACTAATCCCTTAGCCACAAGATTATCCACAATACCGGTAGCGGTTGAGGGCACAATACCCACGGCTGAGGCCACCGCACTCATTGAACTGGGGCCGAGCGTTCCCAGCCCCAGAAGAACACGGAGTTGGGCTACTGTAACATCGGAGGCCAGTTTATCCAGAGACAGCGTCGGGGCCAGAAGGATAAACAACTCCTCAATGATATCCAAAAGCTGTTGGACCAGCGTTTCTTTGTTATCGTTCATAAATCCGATTCCCTCAGAAGTATTTCGGATTTCCGTATATTTCGGATTATATTAATCATATCCCATTTGCCCTTTAGGGTCAACGGCCATCACTTTTTCATATGGTCACTACAGTCAGGTTAAAGCAACAAAAGCTGGGGCCTCAGCCCTTTCATACTTGACATTGTAAAGTTTTGGTGATATATATTGACCAAATCCATTCCGAGAGCCTGATAGGGGGTGTCAAAGGCGCGGGAGGTTTATTATGCTGAGGAAAAAGGTTCTTATCGTCGATGACGATCCAAATCTTATCAAAGCGCTGGGCTGGGTGCTTCGAAAGGAAGGTTATGAGTTCGATGCCGCGGAAGACGGTGAAGAGGCACTGGCCAAGGTAAAGGAAACTCAACCAGGAGTGATTCTTCTGGACATTATGATGCCAAGAAAGAGTGGTTATCAAGTCTGTGAGGAAGTCAAGAGCAGCCCTGCAGGTGATGATATTAATATCGTCATATTGAGTGCTAAAAGTCAGCAGGCTGATCGTGAAAGAGGGATGGCTTGCGGCGCTAACGAATATATCACCAAACCTTTCAGCCCGCAAACAATTGTGAACAAAGTAAAAGAGCTCCTGGGTGAACCCGCATAGCCTTCAAACGCCCCCCAAATCAATCGACCCCCCAAACCCCTCGGATCGGATAAAGGTACGGTATAATGGCGAAAAAAAAGAGCGAACCGGCCAAATCGGCTGCCGAGCCGGCTGCCAAGCCGGCTAAATCAAGTAAGGCCTCCAAAACGAGTAAGGCGACTAAATCGGCCAAGTCGGATAAATCGTCTAAGCCGGTTGAGACAGCCACAAGTGCACACCCGGCACGGACCGTTATTGATGCATTGCCGGATCCAGCTTTACTATTGGATAGCAGCGGTGTGATCATACATGCAAATCCCGCTTTTGAAAAGATCCTTAACCTTAAGACCAAAGATATCTCAGGCAAGCAGGCCTTTGAAGGCGATTTACTCCCTGAAGAATTACAGCAGCTTCTTGAAAAACGGCAGAAGAAACTGGGCGAAGGCAGCGACCTAAAAGCAATCTCCCATCATGAGATTGTATTCCCGACAACCAAAGGGGATCAGCTATTCGTCGATTTGAGTGCCAACGTTATCGAGTATGAAGGCGCGAAAGCGGATATGGTGGTATTGCATGATGTCACCGAATACCAGCAAACTGAGCAACCGGCTGAAGTTGCTGAATCGCCGCTCGCTGTTGTCGACGAAGAGGTTAACGATATTGTTCTGATCATAGATGACACTTCTGCAATTATACAGGCAAGCCCCTCGGCCGGCGAAATACTGGGATACGCCCCCGAAGATCTGGCCGGAACAAAAGTAACGGAGCTAATTCATCCGGACGACGCCCCTGATATTACGGATATCCTCTCCTCATCGGACCGGGCCGTCGATCGTGAAACCACCGTTCATTTTCGCTTGGTGCGCAAAGACGGGGCCTGGCAATACGTTGAACTGGTCAGCAAGAATGCAGTTGAAACGCCTTCGACCGGTGGATTGATGTTGCGCTTGCGTGATATCACCCAGTGGAAACAGGCGCAAGCGGAACTGAGCGAGACCGCGAGTAAGTTTAAGGCGGTTTTCGAAAACGCCAATGATGCTATTGTCTTATTTGATGCCACCGGCAGAATCATTGATGTCAACCCAAAGGTCAAAGATGTACTCGGATACAGCCGCGAAGATGTGGCCGGTAAGCACTTTGCTGAAATCGGGCTTATCCCGTACGAACACTTACAGAATATCAAAGCCCTTTTTGAAAACGCGGTTTCCTCCGGCGACATTATCGAGCGAGGCGAATACGAAGTTCAGCGTAAAGACGGAATTCCCATAAATGTCGGGGTAAGCGCCGGCTCTATTACCGGAGAGAGTGGATTAGAGGGGTTGTTTTTTATCGTTCGGGATATCACCTGGCGTAAGGAAACGGAGAGCCGGGTGGAGCATCTGAACGAAATCCTCATGGCCATCAGGAATGTAAATCAGATTATCGTTCGAGAAAAGGATTTCGACCGCCTGATTCAGAGCGCCTGTAATACGCTCATTGAAACGCACGGATACGAGACGGCATGGATTGTAGTGCCCAATGATTATGGAGAGATTACATCCAGCGGAGAGGCAGGTACCGGCGATTTATTCTCTTCTCTGACCAATCAGATCAATCAGGGGCACTGGCCTCAGTGCGCCCAACTGGCCCTGGCACAATCCGGTACTATCCTGACCGACGATCCAACTCTTTACTGCCTGAAATGCCCGTTGCTGGAAATATGCGGAAAGCGAGGCGCATTAACCATCCGCCTGGAACATGCCGGAAAAGTTTTCGGGGTATTCACGGTATCCGGTATCCACAAACAGGTAACAGCACAAGAGGAAATGAACCTGTTTGAAGAAACAGCCTATGATATCTCTTTCGGTTTACATAGTATTGAAATCGGCAGAGAAAGAGACGAGGCCGAGCAGCGTATTCGCGAGCAGAATCGGGAAATACAGCTTCAGTTTGTTGAACTGGAAAACGCTAATGCCGAACTGAAACAAACCCAAAAGAAGCTGCTGAGTGCGAATCAAATGTTACGCGAAAGCGAAGACCGTTATCGCACCCTTATCGATAATTCCGGGGTTCCGATAGTCTATTTCGCTCGGAACGGGCGTATTCTGACTATCAATACGGTGGCGGCAGTCAATCTCAATGGGCAACCCAGCGATTTCATCGGTAAATCCATTTACGACCTGTTTCCGGATAGTGCGGACGATGCTATGAGCATCATGCGTAAGGTGATAGAGGAGGAGAGGGGAATCTCATTTGAATCTTTCCAGAAGTTGCCTACAGGAACATTCTGGTTTTCAACATCGATGTATCCCGTTCGGGATTCCAATGGTAAAGTCTTTGCCGTACAGACTATTGCACGGGATATTACCGAAGAAAGACAAGCCAAGGCGGCTCTTGGTGAAACCCAGGCCAAATTGAGGTTGATATTCGATACCATCAAGGATGGCATTACCATCAGCGACCTGGAAGGGAACATTATCGATGCCAACAAAGCCGGGCTCGAAAGACATGGCTATAGCAGTGTTGAGGAATTGAGGGGAATGAAGGGAATTGATTTCATCGCCGAACAGGATCGCGAGAGAGCCACCCGTGATATGACTGAGGCTTTGTCCTCCGGCGATCGCGCCCCCAGGCTGGTCGAATACACACTCCTTACCCACGATGGTCGTGAAATTCCAGTGGAAGCCACAGCTTCATTGCTCTATGATGATGACGGAAATCCGATAGCTTTCGTCAACGTAACCAGGGATATCACCGAACGAAGAAAGGCAGAGGAAGCCATTAGAAGGAATGAGGAACGGTTCCGCGCTATGCTGGATAAGTCTTCGGACGGAATTGCCGTGGTCAAGCCGGACGGCACCATTGATTACGAAGGCCCGGTTAACCAACGGATACTGGGATATGAAGGTGAGGAAACACCGGCAAAAACCATCTTCGATCTCATTCACCCGGATGATAAAGCAAGGCTGACGGCGGATTATACCGGCGTCATGGAGAAACCGGGCACCCATGTTACCGCCAAATACCGCCTACAGCATAAAGACGGATCGTGGCGCATCATCGAGGTGGTG
>CAZDMY010000109.1:0-7294 GCA_964506405.1 uncultured Dehalococcoidia bacterium
AAAGCCCGGACTGGTTTGTGGATAAGACACTGGAAAAGCCCGCTGAGTGGGCCAAAGAATAATGGCCAGTAATAAAATATAAATGTCAATCGAATGTCAAATTAACGAATGCTGAGTGATGTGAAACGAACTCCCCCTGACCCCCTCTTTGGCAAAGAGGGGGTCAGTACCGCAGCTACAGGGGGCGTTTGAAATGACAACTGTCAAATGAATGACCAAAGACTCTCGACTATCGACTAAAGACAGCGAAAGCTGTCGCAACGGAGGGATGGAAATGGCAGAAAAAAATTTTTTAATCGCACTTGATGCCGGCGGAACTATGACTGATACCTTCGCCGTGGATAGCGAAGGACGGTTCGTCCTGGGGAAGGCGCTGACCAATGCCCAGGATGAATCGAGGAGTTATCTGGAATCGACGGAGGATGCTGCCGGGTACTGGGATATGACCTCCACCGAATTGCACCGGCAGGCACGTTCGTCCACCTATACTGGCACATCCATGCTTAATGCATTGCTTACCCAAAGGGGCAGCGAGGTCGGCCTGCTGGTTACCAGGGGATTCGGTCTCATGCCGATCGTAGAAAGGGGACTGACCTGGATCGGGCAGAGCTATGAAGACATCCTGCACCAGCAGCTCCACGAACACACGCCCTGGCTGGTCAAGCCCCAAAACATCAGGGAGATCCAGGAACGCATCGGGGTCGGAAGCTATTATATGCAGCATCACACTTATCCCGGTACGGTGTTCATCCCTCTTCTGGAAGATGATGTAGTGCAGGGTGTAAACGAATTACTCGATAACGGGGTCGAGGTAATCGGTATACTAACGCTCGGTTCTTATGTCAATCCACAACACGAAATACAGGCTGCGACCATCGCCCGTGACATAATTGCCAAACGGGGGCTGGAGATCCCGGTGGTCGCCTCCCATGAGATTTGCCCGGTACCCAGCGAAAACGAGCGGCTCAAAACACTCCTCTTTCAATGTTATATCTCCGAGATCGGCCGTAAGCAATTATTCAAGGTCGAGACCGCTGCGAAGGAAATCGGTTACGATTACGAGTTGCTCACACTGCTTTCCTATGGGGCTGCTGCCAACATCCGATATCCGAAACTTTGCGAAGCCATTGTCTCCGGTCCGGTGGGTGGATTACTGGGCGGCCAGTTTATCTCGGGTTACCTGGAATCTGAGGGCATGATTTGCGCCGACCTGGGAGGCACTACCTTCGATGCCGGATTGATCGTAAAGGGGCTCCTTCCCGTCAATAAATCCCCGGATTTTGCCGGGCACCGCCTTCGGCTGCCAATGGTCAATATCGATTCCATCGGCGCCGGAACCGGAACCGTGATCCATGTAGATGAGTCCACTAAACGCGTCATACTGGGACCGGAAAGTGCCGGGAGCAAAGTGGGGACCTGCTATGAATACCCGGAGATAACAATCGGGGATATCGATTTGATCCTGGGATATTTGAACGAAGACTATTTCCTCGGCGGGAAAGCTAAACTCAATAGAGACAAGGCTCTGCAAATGCTGACGGAACGGCTGGCCCGGCCGTTGGAACAGGATGTCTATGAAATCTCAAGCAAGGTCCTGGACCTGCTGCATTCCCAGATGGCCGACCACCTCAACCGGATGCTCCTTTCCAAGGGATTGAATCCGGCGGAATTCACCCTGCTGGTTTACGGCGGCAGTGGCCCGCTTCATGCCTGGGGACTGGAACGCAATATCCCGGTCGGTCAGGTCGTCATGTTGCCCTGGGCGGCGGCTTTCTCCGCCTTCGGCGTTGCTTCGGCAGAGTATTTTCATCGTTACGACAAGGCTGTCACCTTCTTCCTCACACCGGATATGACGGATGACATCAAAATAATGCAGGGCGGGATGCTAAGTATGACCTGGCAGGAACTGGAGGAAAAGGGTTATACCGAGCTGGAGGCCGAAGGTATCAGCCGGGATGACGTCACTTTCCGTCACGGGATTTCCTGCCGCTATATCGGGCAGATGTCCGAGTGGGAGGTTCCTGTGGAGGTCGGACGAGCCAATACTATCGCAGAACTCGATAGCATTATCGGGGCTTTCGAAAAGTACTACACCCGAATCTATCCGGCCGGGGCACGATATCCGGAGGCAGGCTACCAAATCACCGAAATTTACACCGAAGCGGTGGCCCGCAAGCAAAAACCGGTTATTCCCACCTACCCGCTTTCCGGCCAGGAGCCACCGGCGGAAGCGTCCAAGGGCCAGCGGCAGGCGTACATGGATGGCCAGTGGCAGACCTTCGATATCTGGGAGATGGACTACCTGAAGGCCGGCAACCGGGTCAACGGCCCGGCTATCATCGAGCACCCGATGACTACCCTGGTGATCCCGCCCCAGAACTATATCGATATGGACGAGCACCTGTTCATTCGGTTCAAGCATAAATAAACAGTCATGGCGACACACCGGGTCCGGGGTGAGGGTGAAGTACGCAGATCATAGAAAACAAAAGGGCGGGTTGGGAACCCGCCCCTGCGTTTTGGTATTCGATCATTCAGTCATTCATTTGTCATTCTGAATTTGTTATTCGTCATTCGATCACTCACCAGATACTCACCGCCCGCTTCACATTCAGCAGCGTGGTAGCGCTGTCAGCTGTGATATCATACGTGCCCGGATTTGCCGGACAGGCAAAGTATGCTCGCCGTGCTGACTGCCGATGTCGTACCGCTGTGGTTGCTAAAGGGGAATAAAAAAGATTCTCAAGGATTGAAGATCACCCCGGGAAATGCGTGGCCGCCAGGAAGGCTTCATTGAATCCGGGTTCCTCGGTTAGTTCGATGTATTCGACTTCCCGGGCGATCCGTTGGGCTTCCATTCGTTTATCTTTATTCAGGAGGGCAATCCGCGCCCCGTCGCCGGCGGCGTTACCGACGGACTCCACATTTTCCAGGCCACAATCGGGGAACATTCCGAGCCTGAGCGCCCTTCGCGGATCGATAAAGGATCCGAACGCCCCGGCAAGGACCACCTTATCCGGTTTCTCGATACCCATCCGCTTCAGCATCATCCGGTTTCCGGTGGCTATGGCCGCCATTGCCAGTTGAATCGAACGGATGTCCTTCTGTACGATAACGATATCCCGATCGATGGCTGTCTGGTTCTTCCAGGCAATAACGAACTCGGGTTTGCCGTCGGATCCTGATCGCAATCGCTCGCAGGCAATCGTTTTTTCAAAACCGCCGTCCCGGCGGATAATGCCGGAACCAAGCATCTCAGCCACAGCATCGATAATCCCCGATCCGCAAATACCCCTGGCTTGAATCTCAGCATCGGGCAATTCCGCACTCCACCTGCGCCGTCCGATGATGCCGAAACTGACCTGATACGTTTGAGGATCGATGCGTACCCGGTCGATCGTACCCGGAGCCGCCCGCATGCCAAACCGAATATTGCCCCCCTCAAAGGCCGGGCCGGTCGCGCAGGATGCAGACAACATCCGATCCCGATTGCCCAGTATCAGCTCGCCGTTGGTACCTGCATCGATGATAAGCACAGTTAGGTCCTGGCGATGCGGTTCCTCGGCCAGCATCACCCCCACATTATCAGCACCTACAAATGCAGCCTCGATGGGAAGCACATAAACATTGGCCGACAGCAGAATTTCCAGACCAAGATCGCGCGCTTTTCGGTTCACCGAATCCGTCGTTGCAGGGGTAAACGGATACATTCCGAGCGGGACGATATCCATTCCCAGGAATATGTGATGCATAACGGTGTTGCCCACCATCACCACATCTACGATATCAGATGGCTCAAGTCCCAGACGCAGGGTGATATTCTGCACCAGCTCATTAACAGCCGAGATAATCACCTGATTCATCTCCATCAAACCTGCCGGGTTATCTTTGGCGTAGGCGATGCGGGCCATGATATCTTCTCCGAATCGAACCTGCGGATTCAGCATGGCTTCAGTCGTCAGAATATCGCCTGTTCTAAGATCGCACAAATACCCCGCCACTGTGGTTGTACCGATATCAAGCGCCAATCCATATTTTTCTTCACTCCTGCCCGGTTCCAGCCGGATAATCTCACTGCCATCCCATACGGTTATAGTTACTCCCTCCGGCTTCTCCGACGGCATCGATGCAAAATCCGTCTCCGCCTGAGGATCTATTGCCAGGTTATGTAAACCGTATTGGTTTTGCATATCCGCGATGATTTGCGGCAAGTGTGAAACTGAGGAAGGTTTGACATGGTACTTTGCAATCGACGGTTTTATTTCAACCTTCCGACCGATCGCATTCTTGATAATCTGATGCCGGATGACCCGGCTCTCCTGCGGAATGTATACCGCCAGATCGCCGGCTATTTGCCCCTGGCAGGCCAGCCTTTCATCCGGGGCAAGCCCATAACGTTCGGCAAAATGCTGCTCCGCCGGCGTCAATGGGGAAACGTTTGTCATGCATGAATTCACGCCGTTGCTTTCCCCTTCAACAATATGCACCCGGCATTTCCCGCACGTGCCTTTCCCTCCGCAGATGGTTTCGATCTCCTCGCCGGCCGCAAGTGCCGCCTCGCGAATGGGCGTGCCTTCCACAACCGTGACGGTTGCACCTGAGGGCAGGAAAACGATGCGATGCGAACTCATACGTATTCCTAAAATTCCCGATTAACCACAAATCCGGCCAAAGATTTAAAATCGTCCTTTGCTGAAGGCTCAATACGGATAGCATCCAGTTCAGCTAAAGCTTTTTGAGTGTAATAGGAAGCCACTTCCTCACAGTACGCACGTACCTGAGCTGCCTCAAGAATCTTCAGCACCTGAAGTGTATCGGGCCGGCTGATCGAATCCTGATCATAAATGGCAGATAGTTGTTCCCTTGTTTGTTCGTCCGATTCCTGCAAGGCACGCACGACAGGCAGCGTTTTCTTCCGCTTGAAAAGATCGCCGGCAACAGGTTTTCCGGTCTTTTTATCATCCCCCCAGATACCAAGGATATCATCCTGAATCTGGAAAGCCATACCCAGATTTCGTCCAAACTCGGCCAAATGCAAAATCTGCTCTTCATTATCGGTAGCCACTACTGCGCCTGTGCTCAAAGAACACGCAAACAAAGCGGCGGTTTTACCCGCGATCATCTGAATGTAATCGGCCTCCGTGATATCCATCCGGTTCTCAAAAGATATATCCAGAAACTGTCCCTCACACAATTGCAGGCAGGTCTCGTCTAAAAGCTGCATGGCACGAAGGATCTTAGCAGGCGGAACTTCCCTCTCCTGTAAACGGGTCAGTGCCAGGTGGGAAAGCACATGCATGGCATCCCCCGCATTTACACCCTGCCCCAGACCCCACACACGCCATACTGCCGGTCTGCCTCGCCGCTCGTGATCGCCATCCTCAATGTCATCATGGATCAGCGTGAAATTATGGAGCAGTTCCAGGGCGGCAGCGGCCGGCAGTGCCTGCCTCCAGTCACCGCCGGTTGCCTCGCAGGCCCTCAGACAAAGAAAGGGGCGCAACAGTTTACCGGAACCTGCAAGCCTGGCCTGCCCGTCAGCATCCACCCAACCCAGGTGATAGCGCATCATTTGGAAAAGTGATGAAACATTATCACCGACGATCGATTGCAGTTCCTGATCCAACTCCGGCTGAAAACGAGCAGAAAGCCTGTAGCGATCCATCGATCATCCTTCACGCGAGTGCATCTTTTTCAGACGGCCGGCATGCCGTCCACCTTCAAATTCGGAGGCAAGATAGGCCGCAACAATCTCCCTGGCAAGCCCTACCCCGATCACTCTCTCCCCCATGCAAAGGATATTGGCATTGTTATGCTGCCGGGCACCCTTGGCGCTGAAGGTATCATGACAGAGTGCTGCCCGAATTCCCGGAACTTTGTTAGCTACTATGCTCATACCGATACCCGAACCGCAAATCAGGATGCCCTGATCGAATCTACCCCCGGCGACTGCATCCGCTACGCTGAAAGCGAAATCGGGGTAGTCCACCGATTCGGTACCGGTAGCCCCGAAATCCTCGCAATTATGGCCAAGTTCAACGCAAAACTCTTTAACTGCCTGCTTCAAATTGAATCCGGCATGGTCGCTGCCAACGGCAATATTCATGTAAACCTCCTTGAATGACACCTGATGCCGGCCCGTGTCTGGCTTATCACAATATATCACAACCCATGCAATTTTTTCTACAACCTTCGCAAGGTGGGGCTGTAGAGCAGCATCACAATCGAAAACATCATGATAATTCCTCCGCACGCACCGAACACCAGCCGGGGACTGAACAGGTCCATCAGTTCCCCTACCGGCCAGACAGCCATGGGGAAAAGAGCGATGCTCATCGAATAAAGCCCCATTACGCGGCCGTGCATGGCGGCCTCGGTATTCATAAGAATGAGGGTATTGTTGACAACCAGATACACGGCATTGGCGATACCCACACCCAGCAGGATCAGGAAGGGGATATAGAAACCGGTTGAAAGCGAAAGAAGTACCAGGGTCAAACCAAAAAAGGCAGCAGCACTTATCAAAAGAACGCCTTTGCGATGATAATTCCCCAGAGCTGCAATGGCCAGTGAACCGGCCAACGCCCCCACCCCGGTAGCTGAATACAAGATTCCTGCCCTCAAATGACTTACGTCCAGTATATCGCGGGCGAATGCTCCAAGTTCCATCATGTAGGGCATACCCAGCACCACCGGAACAATCGCCATAATTACCAGATCGCGGATCGCAGGCACACTGCGAACGTATTTTACACCGGCCATCATGTAGCTTCCGACCGACTCCCTGTAGCTATCAGTCGCAGCATCAAGGCGAACAAAGAACATCAGGAATGCCGAACACCATGCCAGTATCATCATCAAGAAATAGACCTCTGAAAATCCAGCCAGGCCGATCACCAGGCCACCCAGCCCGGGGGCCAGGACGCGATTCAAGTTTTGCGAGCCGGAATTGAGCGCGACTGCATTCATCACTTGACTTTTTCTTACCAGTTGCGGAACGATCGCCTGGCGAGTGGGCAGATTGACCGCCATCATGAGTCCGTTTGCAATAGCGGCAAGGATCAGGTGCCAGACCTCAATAAGGTCCAGCAAAATCAGCAAAGCAATACCCAGCAACGCAGCACTCAATATTATCTGGCTGGCAATAATGAGATCTCGCTTATTGATGCGATCCGCTATCGCGCCGCCAAAGGGAGAGAAAATGAACATGGGGAGTCCGGCCGCAAAACTGACTATCCCTACATCCGCGTACGACCCGGTCAACTCCCAGACCAGCAGGCCGCGGGCCACCAGG
>CAZDMY010000109.1:7304-7785 GCA_964506405.1 uncultured Dehalococcoidia bacterium
TTCATCTGCATGACGGCAGCGGATGCTGTGGCGCTGAACCAGAACCAGCGGTAATTGCGGTTATCAAGCGAGCTGAAGGCAGCCCGCCACTTACTAAAGCTTATACTCAACTCGTTTTCTCTTCGGCGGGTAATACTCCTATAACCGATTCAATCGCTTCCCTCGGAATTATTCCGGCTCTGTGAATAACGGGGAACTTACCGCTTACATCCACGACTGTCGATTCCACTCCTCCTGGACACGTACCGCCATCGAGAACCAGGTCCACCATACCGCCTAACTGCATTCTTACCTCCGCAGCGGTTTTAGGGCTCGGTGAACCGGAGAGGTTGGCACTTGTTCCGATCAATGGTTTGCCCAGTTTCCGTACCAATTCAAGAGTGACGGGATGATCGGGCATTCGAACAGCAATAGTATCCCCACCCGCTGTCACCCATTCCGGCACCCTTGAAGTCTTCTTAACCACGAGCGTCAATCCCCC
>CAZDMY010000110.1:0-7782 GCA_964506405.1 uncultured Dehalococcoidia bacterium
GGCGCCAATGGAAACGGAAGCTCCCTCGAATGCCGCAATCCGACCGTTGATAACAGCACGACCGACAATGGTAACTGGGGCGAAAGTACGCCTTCGAGTAATTACGGTACGCCGGGCACACAGAACAGCATCTATGTTGGCCCGCTACCACCGGTCCCTGAATACCCTGTAATACTGCTGTGTTCGTTGGGGCTCGTTGCTCTTGCCGGTTTCATCTTCTTTGCAGGAAATCACCGTTCGCTCCCTCGTGAATTGAAGATCGGAAATATGCTATAATTAAGCATGGTCAAGGCCTACCTTCGATCCATCGAGTACAAGAAGCTGATCGGCCCCGGTATCGTTGCCGCCCTTTTCATTCTTCTCTATTACCCTACGCTCGAATGGATGGGCAATGCCTGGCTCCATGCGGATAATTACTCACATGGTTTCATTCTCCTGCCGGTAATCGCCCTGATCATCTGGACCCGTCGTCGTGACCTTGAGGAGAAGCAACCTTACCCGAACGGGATCTGGTTATTCGTTGCGGGCCTGGCCCTCTACATCGTCGGATTCCTTCAACTCGACAATTTCATCAGTGCCTGTTCGCTCTTCCTGACGCTACCCGGCCTGATCCTGTTTTTCCGTGGATTCAAGGCGCTTCGAACCCTGGCATTCCCGATTTTCTTACTGGTATTCATGATCCCTCTGCCCTGGATGGACCGTATCGGATTCTGGCTTCAGTCGTTCGCGGCCCGCAGTTCAGCATGGATCGTCGATTCCGTAATGGGTGTGGATGTGGTCCGCACCGGCTCGGAAATCAAGCTTGTAAACGCTGAAGATGTCGCCTTCAAGGTCGATCTTGCCTGTAGCGGAATGCACTCGCTGATCGCATTGCTGGCCCTGGCGGCAATTTTTGCCTACATACTGAAGGGGTCCTTTGTTCGTAAAGCGATTCTCTTTCTGTTTGCCATACCAGTAGCCATCCTGGCCAATCTGGTTCGTCTGGTTACGATTATCCTTATCGGTAACCAGTGGGGGGAAGGCGCAGCCACAGGCTTCTATCATGATGCGGCAAGCCCGTTCCTGTTCCTGGTGGCCATCATTGTTATGGTACTTATTGCAAAACTGCTAAGGTTCAACCTTCGCGAAATCCCGGATTGAGACTGACTCCTTCCATAAAATACATCCCATTCGTATAATAGAGTCGTGTTATTGTTCGCTCACACGGGAATCACTTTAGGACTGGTGTACGTATGGGACAGAGGTTTGCATCGACCTCTTCCGCCTCCGATAAGGAACAATTTGCCCGGGAAAATTACTGGTGTTACCCGGAAAATGGATTACCGACTGGTCCTCATCGGGTCAATGCTTCCCGATATCATCGACAAGCCCATCGGGCATCTTTTTTTTAACGATACGTTTGATAACAACGGCAGGTTGTTTGCCCATACGCTGCTGTTTTTTCTTCTCCTGTTCGGCTACGGCCTGTTTCGGTTTCTCCGCCAGGGAAAGAACGGCTTTCTCGTACTGGCAATCTGTTCCGGGTTTCATCTGGTGCTGGACAGTATGTGGGAAAATACCCGGACCCTTTTCTGGCCTCTGAAGGGATGGGAATTCCCGGAATCCTACATAGTCGATACCATGGACTGGTTAAAGGAATTGAGCCAAGCAGCCCAGACAGATCCGCCTACCTACATATCCGAAGGTATCGGAATAACTATTCTCGTCATTTTTGTCTATTTGTTATGGCGAGGCAAATCTATCGGCCCATTTATCAAAAAGGGATTTGCCGGATGAACTACGATGTAATCGTAATCGGTGCTGGCCCCGTAGGGAGCCACACCGCCTGTCGGCTGGCACAACTGGGATATAGAACCGCGGTTCTTGAGCGCCAACCATACGTGGGCCACAAGCTCTGCTGCACTGGTATTATCGGCAGAGAGTGTTACGACTCCTTTTCAATCGACCCTTCTTGTATTGTGAGGGAAGCGAAATCGGCCAAACTGTTTTCACCATCAGGTGATTTCATAAGGATCAGCCGTGATCAAACTCAAGCATATATCGTTGATCGTCCCTCCCTGGATCGAATGCTGGCTGATAAAGCCCGAGAGCAGGGGGCAGATTACCACCTTTCGAGCAAGGTTAGTGACATATCGATCTCATCTGCAGGTGCCAGCCTGACCGTCGCCGGCGAAGGGTCCTCAAATTTGATTGAGGGGAAGGTCGCAGTTATTGCCAGCGGATTTGCCTCGCCTTTACCTCAAATGCTGGGATTAGGCAAGATTAATCACCTGATTTCAGGAGCACAGACCGAAGCGGAATCTGATCTAATCGAAGAGACTGAAGTCTACTTTTCACATCGTATCGCACCCGGATTCTTTGCATGGGCCGTACCATCGTCTGAAGACAAGGTCCGAGTCGGGCTCTTCGCAAAGAAGAATCCGGGTGTTTATCTGCAAAAACTCATCAACGAGTTGACTGCTGCGGGAAAACTGAAATCGGACTCAAAGGCGATTTCCTACGGTGGCATTCCGCTCAAGCCTCTCCGTCGAACCTATGGTGAGCGTGTATTAGTGGTCGGTGACGCTGCTGGGCAGGTTAAACCCACCACCGGCGGCGGGATCTATTACGGGCTCCTGAGTGCCGATCATGCAGTAGACACCATCAATGAGGCTTTTACCAGGAATGATTTCTCAAAGAAACAGTTTGCCCGCTATCAGAAACGATGGAAGGCAACGTTGGGCAGGGAATTAATGATCGATTATTACGCCCGTAGATTGTACAATCGGTTTTCCGATAAGCAACTTGATGCCATCTTCACCATTGTCCGAGATAACGACATTGCGGAAGATCTGCTCAATTCATCCTATCGTTCGTTCGACTGGCATGGCGAACTGGTGCTCGACGGCCTCAAACGTCTTACTCCCTGGAGCCATCTATTTACCCGCTACCTTCCGGCTTACTTCTTAAGAATGCTGCGCAGTGCTCGATAGCGCCTCCGTGTCGTAGCTGCTATTGAAACCATCTTGGTAAACGCATATAATTGCCTAGGAGTCTCAAGAACAATCCGGATAAACAGAAAATGGGCGTTGTAGATGAATTAGCAACTATCCAGCCGCAAAAAGAAATGGCCCTGACCGTCGGTGTGTTCGATGGGGTACATCCGGGACATCAGCACCTCATCAACGCATTGAAAGCCAAGGCAGACGAGACCGGCCTCTTGAGCGGCGTAGTCACCTTTGGCTGGCATCCCAAAGCACTCCTTGAACCCCAGACTGAGCTACCCTACTTAACTACATTGGAGGAACGCGTACGGCTGATAAAAGGGCTCGGCGTCGACCACGTGATCGTACTTTCTTTCACTCAGGAACTTTCCCAGCTTACAGCCCGAGAATTTGTTACGCTAATGCGCCAGTACCTCAAAATGCGGGCACTCGTACTGGGGCCGGACTTTGCCCTGGGGAAAGGGCGAGGGGGTAACATCGAGGTACTGCGGGGATTGGGAGAGGAGATGGATTTCTCCGTTGATGTAGTCTCGCCGCTGCAGGTTGGAGATCAGGTAGTCAGCAGCACCGCCATACGGGAGGCGCTGAAGGAAGGCAGCGTCAGAAAGGTTACACAACTCCTGGGAAGACGATTCGTACTTAACGGGACCGTGGTGCGTGGAGATCAGCGCGGGGGCAAACTGCTCGGCTTTCCTACGGTAAATCTAAGCATATTGCGAAACCATGCACTTCCCGCCGACGGTACCTATGTCACCCTGGCACATGTGGGCGATCAGTCGTATCGGGCCGTTACCAATATCGGCCTCAGGCCAACCTTTGGTGAAGGGGAACGTACCATCGAAACCCATATCATTGATTTTTGTGAAGATCTCTATGAACGGAAAATCGGCATCGAGTTCATCAAACGAATTCGCGGCGAGATGAAGTTCGAATCACTGGAACAATTAAAGGAACAGATCGGCAAAGATGTGGCCCGTGCCCGGGACATCCCCATCGAAACAGGTTGCATCAACGTATCATCATGACCGATATCGACCGTATACTCAAACGCGGTGTCTCAGAAGTTATCGTAGAAAATGACCTCCGGCAAATGCTGGAGAGCGGAAAACCTCTGCGCCTCAAGGAAGGATTCGATCCCTCACGCCCCGATATTCACCTCGGCCATGTCGTCGGCCTGCGCAAACTCCGCCAGTTCCAGGAACTGGGCCATCAGGTCATTCTCATTGTGGGCGACTGGACCGCCCAGATCGGCGACCCCAGCGGTCAATCGCAGATGCGCACCATGCTCAGCGCCGAAGAGGTAAAAGCCAACGCTGAAACCTATATGAGGCAGTTTTTCAAAGTAATCGACCGTGAAAAAACCGAGGTGCGCTGGCAGAGTGAATGGTTTGGGGAATTCACCCTCGCTGATGTCATCAGCCTCACCAGCAAGTTCACCGTCGCCCAGATGCTGGCGCGGGAGGATTTCTCCAAACGGTACAAAGAGGGCAGCCCGATCGGGATAACCGAGTTGATGTATCCGCTGCTCCAGGCTTACGATTCGGTAATGATCCAATCGGATGTTGAGTTCGGTGGGATCGACCAGAAGTTCAATTGTCTGCTCGGACGCGAGCTTCAGGAAATGGTGGGGCAGAAACCCCAGCAGGTATTTTTCACTCCGCTCCTGGTCGGTACCGACGGTAAAATGAAAATGTCTAAAAGCCTGGATAATTACATCGCCGTAGACGACCCTCCGAACGAGATGTACGGCAAGGTGATGTCGCTGCCGGATGAGTTGATCATGGACTACTTCGAGCTGATCACCGATGTGCCGGATCATGAACTTGATGAATTCCGGCAGCAACTGGAATCGGATTCCGTCAATCCGATGGAACTGAAAAAGAAGCTGGCCCGTGAGATTGTGACCGAGTTTCACAATGATGAAGCAGCCAGCCAAGGTGAAACCTTCTTTGAGAAAACAGTTCAGAAGAAGGAATTGCCTGATGAGATAACAGAAATATCCATAAGCAAATTGCACGAGCTTCATAGGATAGCTCAAAGCGAATCTTACAAAGAGGGGGATGAAGAGACATTTACTCAGTCGTTCCTTATGGAGCATGGGGATGTCCCTAGCTCAAGCCCTACCGATTACCTTGTTTCAATACCAATCACATTAAATGGAATGGATTTGGTAAAGAGTAATAGCGAAGCCAGGCGTTTGATTAAACAGAAGAGCATACAAATTATTCATCAAGACGGGAGCAAACATACTGTCTCTGAAGAAAGAGAGTCCGTCCAACTAGGTGATGTCATTAAAGTCGGCAAACGCCGATTTCTAAAAATTGTCGAATAAGGTACTTGAAGCCCCCTTTAACTTGAGGGGGAGTTACAGTTTCTCTCTTTTCAAAGGGAGTTTAAGAGGGATTTTTACGGATTCCGGATCGAGCCCGGAATAACATCAAACTGAAGAGGAGTAACTTAAATGCCAAGAAACACACATGGAGAGATTTACACCGAGTACAACGAAAAAAAATCCAGGATACTGGCGATGGGCGGTGAGAAGGGGATTGAAAAGCAGCACAAAGACGGGAAGATGTCCGCCCGCGAGCGTATAGAATATTTCTTCGATGAAGGAACCTTCACCGAGATCGGGATGTTCGTCAAGCATCGGACCACCGCTTTCGGACTGGATAAAAAAGAGATCCCGGCTGAAGGTGTCGTAACCGGATTCGGCAAGGTCAACGGACGATACGTGGTTGCAGCCGCCGAAGACTATACCACCATGGCCGGCACTTTCGGTGAAGGCCACGGGCGCAAGTTCGCTCGCGCCATGGATTTCGCCAAGGAAAAGGGCTGGCCTTTCGTCGGGATGAACGATTCCGGCGGAGCCCGGCTCCAGGAGGGGATGGATACTCTGGAATCCTACGGCTGGCTATTCAACGCCCAGATCCAGGCTTCCGGGATCATCCCCCAGATCGCCCTGCTGATGGGGCCCTGCCTGGGTGGCCAGGCCTATCATCCCATCATGCAGGATTTCCTCGTTCAGTGCAAGCATACCGGATTCATGGGAATCGCCGGGCCGGCATTCTGTAAAACCCAGATCGGCGAGGAGATTACCCTCGAACAGCTCTCGGGCTGGCGAGCTCATGCGGTGAAATCAGGCCAATCCCATTTTGTTGTTGAAGATGACAAGGAATGTCTGGACAAAGCAAAGGAACTCCTCTCCCTGTTCCCTCAGAATAACAAGGAAACACCTCCCCGTAAGGAAACCAGTGATGATCCGAACCGCCTGATCCCGGAACTGGATGAGATCATCCCGGTCCAGGAATTCCAGCCCTTCAACATGATGGAAGTCATCAACAGGATCGTCGATGATGGGTATTTCCTGGAAACGCTCGGCCTTTTTGCCCAGAACCTGATCACCGGCTTCGCCCGCTTCAACGGCCGGCCTACCGGAATTGTGGCCAATCAACCCATGCAGAAAGCCGGCATGATCGATATCGATGCCGCCGATAAACTGGCCCGGTTCGTTCGGTTCTGCGATTTATTCAACATTCCGGTGATCACTCTCCAGGATTGCCCCTGTTTCATCATCGGTTCCGACGCCGACTGGCGCGGCATCCTGCGGCACGGCGCGAAAACGCTTTATGCCTGGTCCGATGCCACCGTCCCGCTGGTTTCTTTCATGCTGCGCAAGTCTTACGCCGGTGCTCATTACGGCATGCTGGATAAAGCCATTGGTGCCGACCTGGTCTGGGCCTGGCCGCAATCACAGATTTCCATCGTTGGTGCCGCAACAGCCTCCAGCGTGATCTTTGCCAAAGAGATCAAAAACTCCGAAAACCCGGCAGAAACGGCCAAACAGCGAATGACGGAATACAGGGAACTGTATGAGCATCCGTATTGTGCTGCCGAACGCGGTTTTGTGGATGGGATCATCATGCCTTCCGAAACCCGCAAGTATATCAATCTCTCACTGGATATTCTGGAGAACAAAGTCGACGTGCGCCCCTGGCGAAAGTATTCCAATATCAATCTGTAACATGATAGGGGCGGGTTCCAAACCCGCCCTTTTTCACATTCCAAAATATTTAACTATTTCAATTATTACTTTACCCATTTTGGATAAAAGAGTTTGACTTTAATGATTTGTTATTTCTGGTGCAATCTCCCTGTTTCAACTACAACTCAGGCTGAGTAAAAACCGTTGCATCATCTTCGATGGTAATGATGCAACGGCCGCTGTTAAGTATATCTCTATCGATATCCCGGGCATTGCGATCCAGTAATTTGACATTCTTCAATCGGACCGATTTTCCGCTGGTCTCCTCCAGTGCCTGGAAAAAAAGTGTAATCAAATCGCCGCTGCCGGTCACGCCCTCATCCTGTGCCAAGCGGGTCGATGCCGCCCACTGCGTCTCTTCCGTCATCATAGAAGGCGCTACAAAATACGTTTGCGCTCCATCTGAACTCAGAAAAGGCCCTTCCACCACATCTATCAATTCCAGATAATCGGCATCATATTCGATGTCGCACTGCCAGGCATAGAAATCATTCACATCATTTACGACCATGGTGAGGTAGAAGGTCTGACCGGTCTGCACGGTAATATCGTTGGCTTCAAATCCGGCTTTTGTGCCGGTGGCTGCGGAGCTACCGATATTTATTGTAATCCCTGCAATAACCGCTATTGAGATCACCATCGGCAGAAACATTCTTCTTTTCATCTCTTTTCCTCAAGTTGATTTTTCAAATCCCCCTTTGTCAGGCTGTCCGAAAACTTCAGAATAACGGCTCAGGCACCACAAAACGTAGTGCG
>CAZDMY010000111.1:0-7670 GCA_964506405.1 uncultured Dehalococcoidia bacterium
TGAGGCAACCAGAATATGTCTTCCCCCATTCATCTCCAACAGCTTCCAAATCCACCTTTAATGGCAACTCGTCATCTTCTGTCAATGAAGCATAATTGACGATTTGAAGCCACGAATCCGAGTTATCTGTCCAAAAACTAATCTCACCATATTGTGAACCTCCTATGTTGCGGATAATGAAGGATACCTTCTGTGTCTCACCTGGTTCAATTTGATCAAACTGAAATGATGGAGGATCAATTTTAGGTTTGGGAGGAGGTTCTTGTGAACTAGAAGTTCCTTTTTGGCTTTCTTCCTCCTCGTCATACAGTTTTCGCTTATCGGGATCTTTAAGGACGTCGTAAGCTGCATTTATCAACTTCATTTTTTCTTCGTCTGGAGAAATGCCATCAGGATGGTATATCCTGGCCAATTGTTTGTATGCTACCTTGATTACTTCTGGTTCAGCTCGGTGGTGAACTTGGAGTATTTCGTAATAATCAACAAAATCCACCATAATCACTCACTTTTTGGTTTGGTGATTTTATTAGAGCCGCTACCTAACAAAGGAAGGTTTTCGGCAGTGGATGTTATGCCTATTTCTAGACGGTCAATATCCACTTTAATACCAAGTTCTGTTCGTGTTGCGATTTTTTTTATGAAGTTGACATCGGCATCATCTGTGCCGATAGCCATTATGTCGATTCCTTTTTCCTTCGCTTGTTTAGCTTCGCGTAGTGCAGCTTCAGTATCATCAGGCATTCCGTCAGTCACAATCATCATTACTCGTGATTCTTTCATGTTTTCCATCTTCTTCATTGCTAAACCAATTGCGTCGCTCATATTTGTTGTACCATCAGTAATTAGACGATCAATTGCCGCTGATAGCTCAGAGATGTCTGGAGAAGGATCTAAAAGTAAAATTGCATCATCGCTGAATTTTATTAATGCTACATTGTAACCCTTTGATTGTGCTTCACGAGCGAATCCGAGGGCACCTTTTTTCGCTTGACTGAGCTTAATCCCGTCCATACTATATGAACAATCAACCAACATATAGACAACTCCCTGAACAAATCCGGGCTTTATCCCTTGACCTTTATGTTCGATCTTAACTCCAGACTTGGAAAGGGTTACTCCTTTACCTTGTTTAGCTATATGTATCGATTGGCCTGGTATGATCTCTTTTCCCATTCCATCCTCCATACATTTCGATCAAAGTGAGTACAACAATTATACGACCTGAAGATACCCAAATTCAACCGGCATCCAGAAAGTACCCTTGACAAATTGCAGATTTGTGTCATAGCTAAACTGTAGCTGGTTTGTTCTTTTGCTCCCCTATGACCTAGTGCTGTGTCAACCTTGAACTGACGCTATGTCATTTGAGAGGCACCTCATAATCCGGAGGGAAGAAGGGAAGTGGATTCCGGATCGAGTCCGGAATGACATTACAAATGTGACATAACACTAGCCTCATCGGTCAGTTTTCATAATTTCCCACTTTTTCCCACATTTGAGATTCCGTATCAAGTACGGAATGACACTGGGAGGATTTTCAAAATCATCACGAAAAAGGAGGTCGGTATTCGATATGCGCACATCCTGGGTCAAATCTAAAACAAAAAGAAAGGAGAAGAAAAATGCAGGAAGCAAGATCATCATGGAACACCATGTACCTCTCAGTTGAAGGCTTCGAATGCCAAATCACGTTGTAAATTTATTAACAATCTACCTGATTATACGTTCGTTTTCGATTCGGTTTCGCTAAATGATTGAAAAAGACATCTGCTAAATTCGGCCTAGAACATCTGATCGATGCCGTCGTAGGTTCTTTTAGAGCGTCTGGCGATCTTGCCAACGATGATTAGGTTATCCCGGTCGAATACCGAATAGATGATTCGCCAGTTACCTATACGAATTCGGTAGATAGTGCGCCTCAGTTTCCTGCATCCATCAGGCCGAGGGTTTTCACGAAGGGATTGCATCACACCAACAATCCGATCGAAATCCTTACCCCGAATCTTATCGAGCTCACGTTGTGCACGAGGTGTCAGCTCAAGACGATGCACGCGGATTATTTCCTCCGGCTCAGGTACTCATCAAGCTCAATTGCTGAGGTGCGGTCGCTAGCATAAAGCGCAAGTTCATGCTCCATATCCTGAATGTCCTCAAGATCTCCACGGTAGGCTTGTTCAATGGCCCGGCGTATCAGTTCGGCAATCGAGGTATTCTCCTCAAAGGCAAGTTTCCGCAGCCCTTCGTGGACTTCCTCGGGAAGATAGATCATCGTTTTCTTCATCGGACACCTTCAAAAATTCATATGATATAGCGTAACATATATATGTCATGTAGTCAATCCCAAAATATTCAGGGAACAGGTACCTGATTTTTCTCACACATGGTGTCCCGCTGGGTGCCAATTCAACCCAATCCCCCGTAGGGGCGGGTTCCAAACCCGCCCGGTTCGAAACCCGCCACAGATAGCGCACATTTAGCATCCTTGGGCAGGTTTGGAACCTGCCCCTACGGGACGACCACCAATCAGAACCGGTGGGATTTTGAAAACCGGCTCGGTCCCAGCGAGACGCCGGGAATTAGGTCACGCTCAATGATTCATGAATTCATCCCCGATATTAAATAGCGGCTGTAGCGCCTTTAAACGAACAAGTCTATTCGCTTGCCCGATTTGATATCCAGTAGTCCCTCGGTGGATATTCGGATCGAAGGGACGATGGTGGTAGTGAGCGTGTTGAGCATCAGGTGGGCATAAGCCAGTCCGCATCCGAGGGATTCAACACCAGTCTGAATCTGCTGGAATTTAGCCGCGATTTCCTCCATCGGTATCTCCGCCGTCTGCCCGGATATGGGCATCGGTAGCTCCGCCAGCACTTCCCCGTTGGCGAAGACGACGCTCCCGCCCTGCAACTCGCGTATGCGGTTCACCGCACCCGCCATGTCCGCGTCCGATGCTCCCACCACCAGGATGTTCGAAGCATCCCATGAAGCGGTAGCGGCAAATGCCCCCGATTTCAACCCGAAGCCACGGACCAGGCCCACAAACATCCTGCCGGTCCCATGAATTCGATCTATGGCGGCAACCTTGATAATATCCTGTTCGATATCAGCCATCAGATGCCCGTTAACCACCTTCATGGGGATATGTACTTCTTTATTGGCGATATCCGCCCCCAGGTCGATCACCCGCACCGTCACTTCACCGGCTCCGCTTCCCTTCACCGGAATCCTGAAATCATCAGCCGTCAGATCGCGGGGAAGTTGAACCGTTTTTCTCATGAAATCAGGGTAGATATGTGTGCGTGGTTCGACGATTCGTATGCCGTCCTCTACCACCATTTCCCCTTTGCTGATCACATGCACCGGCATGATATCGCGGATATTCGGGACAACGACCACGTCCGCTTGTTTGCCCGGAGCGATGCCACCAAGTATTGAATCGAGCCCGAAGTGCTCGGCCACATTCAACGTTGCCATTTGAATCGCCGTGACAGGCTCGAATCCAAGTTCGATCGCCTTGCGAACCAGCGAATCCATGAATCCATAAGCCAGCATATGTGCGGCTCCCATACCATCGGTGGTCAGCGCCAGTCGCCGGAAATCGATCGGTTCGTCCTTGATGGCCGCGATGGACTCGAGGTCGTGACGCACGTCCCCCTCGCGGATCAGCACATGCATCCCGAGGCGCAGCCGGTCCAGCACCTCTTGGGCGGCGATGGGCTCATGGTCCGAGGAATTCCCCGAAGCTGCGAACGCAGCCAGTTTATTGCCTTTGGCACCCGCTGAATGCCCTTCAAGCCTTTTGCCACGGGCCAGCGTCCGCGCAAACAGGTCCAGGAGCGGTTCATCTCCTCTGGTTACCGGAACCCAGTTGCTTTCTCCAAGTCCCAGCACACGCTCGTTTGCCAGCAGACTATCGAACTCCTCGGGGGTGATATTATCCTTGTATCCAGTCTGTCCATTGGCCAGAGTCGAAGGTGCCGTGGCAAATACCTTGATCGGCTGATATCTGACTGATTCCAGAAAATCGGCTACTCCGGCATAACCGACCGTAAAGGCGAAATCGAGCATCTCAGTTACGATGGTAGTGGTACCGGTTTTGATGACGTGCTTGAGAAATTCGTGGATAGTCGCATACGTATGAAGCAGGTGAGCGTGGCCATCGATCAGGCCCGGTATCAGAGTTTTCCCGGAAGCATCGATTACGGTGGTCTCCGGCCCGATGGTGTGAGCAGCATCCTCACCTGTATAAGCGATCCATTCACCCTTGATGGCTACCCCCCAGCCCTTCAACACCTCCCCGGTGTACACGTTCACCAGATCGCCGCCGATAATAGCCAGATCGGCCTTTTCCTTTCCCAGCGCTGTATTCACCAGGCTTCGAATTTGTGCTGAATTGGGAGCGATTTTTGTGTTCATGGTTTCTCCGTTTGAAAAATGTGAGAGGCTTTGTCTATTTGGCAGGGAAGTGCATGCTATTCCGGCCAGCGGAGGTTATATCATAACTGCAAGAATACCCTTTTCTGCCATATCATTGCGAGCTTCAGCGAAGCAATCTCCTTTTAATTGGGAGATCGCCACGTCGTCTTTGACTCCTCGCGATGACATTATGACAAAGCGTCAGTGAGCGGGAATCTCCCCGATTGTATGCGAGATTCCCGCACGCCGCAGCGCATCTTCGAATTTCTCGGGAATGACGATACCAGTACTTGCTTGGTAAGTTAACCGTAACGCCGCCCGTTCATACTTCGACTTAGCTCAGCACGAACGGACTGTCTGTCTTTGTAGCTCCCGTTCGTCCTGAGCCTGCCCTAAAGCAACCGTTGTTGCGATTGCTGTTTACCTGTCAAACCCAGGTACGGTCGAGCAGCTTCTCCGATGCGGCGACCTGAAGGCGTACGAATTATAAATCCCATCTTCAACAGATAGGGCTCAACTACGTCCACCAGAGTATTCGTCTCCTCGTTGATCGTAGCTGCCAGGGCCTCCACGCCCACTGGTCCACCCTTGTAGTTTTTCAAGATCGTGGTCAGGTAAATCCGGTCCAGCCGATCAAGCCCGTACTTGTCCACTCCCTCATTGCCGAGCGCTTCATCAGCTACGGGCTGGGTGATTATCCCGTTGGCATTGACCTGGGCATAATCCCGGACCCGTCTGAGCAACCGGTTGGCGACGCGCGGCGTTCCCCTGGAGCGCCTGGCAATCTCATGGGCTGCTTCATCATTGATCTCCACTTCGAGTATGCCGGCAGATCGCTTAACCACCCTGGCGAGGTCTTCCGGCGAATAGTAATCCAGGTGGTAAACCATACCGAACCGATCGCGAAGGGGTGCGCTGAGCATACCGGCGCGGGTGGTGGCCCCAACCAGGGTAAAACGCTTGAGCTGGTACGGCAGGGTCTTGGCATACGCCCCTTTTCCGTAGATGAAATTCACCTCGAAATCCTCCATTGCCGAATAAAGGTACTCTTCCACAGTCTTGGAAAGGCGGTGGATTTCATCGATAAAGAGTACCTCGCCAAATTCCAGGTTGGAGAGAATGCCCACGATGTCTGCCGGCTTTTCCAGCGCGGGGCCGGCAGTGTGAGTTAAACGGGATTGCATCCTGTTGGAGATAATATGGGCGAGGGTGGTCTTGCCGAGGCCGGGGGGACCGTGGAGGAGCACATGTTCTACGGGTTCGCCTCGATTAAGGGCGGCGGTCAGTGCGACCTGGAGGCTTTCAACCACATCCGACTGCCCGATATATTCGGACAGCGTTCGGGGCCTTAAGTTCCAGACGATCTGATCTTCGGTCGGCTGTGCTGCCTTCTCCTCTATTTCCCCCTGATCGTCACCACTGATAGAGCGTTCGCGCGCCATACCGGCCTCACTTCTTCTCCATACGGAATACTTCGCGAATCAGGTCTTCGACCTCTTTTATCCCTTCGACCGTACTCAAAACGGCATCAATTTTCACTTTGGCCTCCGCCGGTTTGTATCCGAGCCCGGTAAGTACATCAACAGCTTCATCCTGAATATCCTTGCGGATGAACCTCGGCACGCTGTCGTATCCTTCATCCTTCAGCAGCGCGAACTCGGCTACCTTCTCCCTGAGCGTGGCAATGATCTTCTGCGCCGCTCTGCCCCCGATTCCCGGCATGCTCTGTAAAAGGCGGTCGTCCCCTTCTTCAATGGCTTTGGCCACTGTTGATACCGAATAGACAAACGCTTTAGCCGCTTTGGCCGGGCCGAGCCCTTCGACCTCAATCAGCTTTTCGAAGAACCGCCTCTCAAACTCGTTGTTGAACCCCACCAGCATCGGGACGGGTTGCCGCTCGGTGACATGGTAGTAGATTTGAAGCGTGATGGCGTCGCCCGGCCGCCTGTTGGCATCGATAAGCGAACGCATGACGAACATTGGAAGCAGCACCTGGTACCCAACACCCCCGACATCGATCACCATTTTTGAGGTATCTTCGTTAATACGGCTGATCGTTCCTTCGAGATGGGCTATCATTTCGTCCTCATGATGTCGGCGATACGCTGGTGGTCCCCCACAGCAGCCATTACCGGACTTGAAGCCGTCCAGTAGTGACAGACCGCCGCCGCCAGCGCATCGGCCACATCATGAGGCTGGGGAATTTCCTTCAAGTTGAAGCGGGCCTGAATAGCCCGCTGCATCTGTTGCTTAGATGCCCGTCCGTTACCGGTCAGGCAGGATTTAATCTCAGTTGCTGCATAACTGAAAACCGGCACCCTTTTTTGGGCTGCTGCCAGGCAGATTACTCCCCTGGCATGGCCCATCAGAATTGCAGTGGAAGGGTGCTCATAGTGAGAATACAACTTCTCAAGTGCAACGGCTTCCGGCTTGAATTCCTCCACGATTTCCAGAATACCTTCGTAAAGCACCTCAAGGCGCGCCTCCAGAGGATCCTGAGCCGGTCCCGGCCGAATAACTCCCCCTTCCAGTAACCGGGCCGCTCGATCGGATATATCGATCGCCCCGTATCCGGTGGCATTCAGGCCGGGGTCAACCCCTAATACACGTATCTGCATTTTCCTCGATTATACCTGCTTTCAGGGTTTTTTGGCCACCAGGATGGTATTTTTAAGCGTCATCACCGCTTCACCATCCTGATTCTTAACGGTAATGGCGTCGGTAACGATACCGCAATCAGGCCTGGTTTCCGATTCACGTTTTTCCACGCATTCCAATTCAAATGATAACCGGTCGTTCGGTCGAACCGCTTTCAGAAAACGCAATTGATCCGTCTGCAATCGGGCCAGTGCCGCCGATTTCTCGGTTTTATCTTCATATTTGTGCATTAACAATGTCTGAATCGCCATCAGATAAGCACCTGGAGCTACGATTCCCCTGAACATGGTATCCTTCGCCGCTTCCTCATCGGCATGAAAGGGAGCGGGGTCCCACCGCCGGCCAAATTCCATTATCTCCTCTTTCGTCACCAGGTACTCATCCAGGCTTTCTATTTTATTACCAATTCTGAAATCTTCGAAGTACTTCATCTGAATAACAGTTAAAGGAAAACCTTTCTTACGTCATTCCGGCCCCCGAGCCGGATTATCCCTGATTGCTCGTGAGATTCCCTCACGCCCAGGCGCATCTGCGACCTTCGCGGGAATGACGATCACCTGTTCTGCCAACTGCCGGCTCTTTTGGTACGATTCCCG
>CAZDMY010000112.1:0-7580 GCA_964506405.1 uncultured Dehalococcoidia bacterium
CTATTGCTGGGACTTTTTACTTCCACTATGGTAGCCAGTGCGCAGGGCATCATCATCGATCATACGTGCACGGACATCGATACGATTCCGGATCACTGGATCGACCAGGCCCGGCAGAACATCACCGTTCACTATGGGCATACATCACACGGATCGCAGATTGTGTCGGGACTGGAAAACCTGGAATCGCTGTATCCCGATTACGGTGTGTCCGTAAGAGAGTCCGTTACAGAAGGATTACCTCCTCAGGAATTCCCTCCTGTTCTTCGTATATACGATGGAAATCCCCCGGAGACGTACATCGAACCGGATGACTACTGGTATGGAACACCGGGAATGAATCGCACGCGCGGTGTCCTCGACACCGGAAACTATAATGTCACCATGTGGTCATGGTGCGGTCAACTCTCTTTCTATTCCAATACCGAGGTTCAAAACTACCTGAATGCGATGAATCAACTGGAAAGCGAATACCCCGGTGTGGATTTTGTTTATATGACGGGCCACCTGGATGGCAGCGGCACCGGCGGCACGCTCAATACAAACAACGAGGTGATCCGCCAGTATTGTCAGGATAACAACAAAATCCTGTTTGATTTCGCCGATATCGAAAGCTACGACCCGGACGGTACCAATTTTTTGAATCAGTGGGCGGATGACGAGTGTAATTATCCCGGCGGCAACTGGGCCGATGAGTGGTGCGCAGCTAATCCGGGGAACGATCTCTGCGATCCCTGTCCATGTCAGCATTCCAGAGCGTTAAACTGCAATCAGAAAGGCCGGGCGTTCTGGTGGATGATGGCCCGCCTGGCCGGGTGGGATGGCATATCATCGGAAACTTTGTATGTCGATAGTGATGCCGGGGGCGCAAACAACGGTTCTTCCTGGCCGGATGCTTATACACACTTACAGTCTGCAATGACAGCCGCTGCTCCGGGTGATGAAATATGGGTTGCCTCCGGTATTTACACCCCGGTAAGGGAGGGAAGTCCCGGTCAGCGGACCGATTCATTTCAGATGAAAAATGGCGTCGCGATCTACGGGGGTTTTCCGAATACCGGCATCCCTTCCTGGGAACAGCGTGACCGGGAGGCATACGACACCATCCTGAGTGCCGATATCGGGATACCGGGAGATAACACGGACAACTGCTATCATGTGTTCTATCACCCGGCGGAACTCGGGCTCGGTCCCACAGCCGTCCTGGATGGATTTACCATCACCGGCGGATATGCAGATTCCGGGACTTATCCCCATGGTGGCGGGGGTGGGATGTTCAATCGCATGTGCTCTCCGGCGATAACCAATTGCACCTTTCATGGTAATAGGGCGGGTGATGGGGGCGGGATGTACAACCGTGAATCCTCTTCACCAATAGTGAACAACTGTACCTTCTCGGATAATCAGGGAATTGGCACATCGACTTGGGGAGGAGGGATGTGCAATCTCTTTGATTCTTCCCCCCACCTGACCGATTGCACCTTCTCTGGTAATATGGTTGCAGGTGAAGATGGTGATGGAGGCGGTATGTACTGTAACGGTGGGTCTCCAACCCTCACCAACTGCAGGTTCTATGGCAACCATGCCGGTAACGTTGCCGGAGGCATGTTCAACCTTTATGACTGGCCCATCCTGACGAATTGCATCTTCTTTGAAAATACTGCTAACCGAGGCGGGGGGATGTTCAATACCCTGGATTGCCATCCGGTGATGACCAATTGCGTCGTCTACGGCAATCAGGCAGAGGCTGGTGGTGGGTTTGAAAACTGGAGCGGTTCTCCCACACTCACCAACTGCGTTGTCTGGGGTAACACCGCGTTCTCCTCTGGTGACAATATCAGAAATCAGTATGCCGAGCCGGTTATTACCTACAGTAATATCGAAGGCGGTTATGAGGGGACCGGAAATATCAGCGGAACGCCCATGTTCGCAAATCCGGGCAGTTGGGATTTTCATCTGCTTCCCGATTCGCCCTGTATTGACGCCGGAACAAACTCGGCTCCGAACCTGCCTGCAGAGGATTTCGAAGGCGATCCTCGTATTATCAACGGCAGGGCCGATATGGGAGCTGACGAAGCTACCGAATTAACCTGGTCTCCCTGGGTCTATGATAAGAACGTCAATAGCAAAATCGATTATGGGGAGATGGTCGATGCATTGATGGATTACCTGATCGATACTATCAATTATTCCCAGATGGTGCAGGTGCTGATGCAATATTTGATAAGCTAGGGCTCGAGGCCTTTCTCCCATAAAAACCTATCAGCTAATAAAGCGAACCGTCCCTAAATCGAAGAACGCCAACTTGACAGCTTCCTGTCGATTGGTCTACTATCGTCGATATAGGTTCCTTCAATCAGGAGCATGTTATGAAACTCACTATTTATCTATCTGTCGTGATGCTGGCACTGGCTATAGGCATTCCCCTGATGGTTCTCTCTCCTTTCAGTAATGATGATAGCGAAACGGATAGCGCGCCCACCTCTTCTCCCGGCATAGAAGATCAACAACTCCACCATCAACCGGTCAATACACCCCGCATAGATAAATTCACCGAGCAGGACCACCTGAGCCAGGCGGTATATGAAATGATGGTGAATGCCGGCAGGTTCCAGCTCGACGACCCCGGCGACGGATGGTACCGAGGGATTTCAAAGGCCAGTGATTTGCGGAAAGTGACTATCAACGACGGGCGGTATAGACTGAGCAACTATTTCGATCCCGGCTATGAAACCTTCTATCATATATATGATATCCAGGTACTGGGTTCGGTATATATCGCGCAAGGATCACCATAGGACCTGATCAAAGGGAAGTTCAGCCTAGCTATCAGCCGGCTAAGCACGCGTTAATTGTAAAGGTACCAGTAAGCAGACGTTTCGGTTAAATGCTCCGCCATACCCATTGACTTGTCACGCTCAGTTGACGTATTATTGGTATATCCGTCTCACTGAATATCAACATATCTGAAGGTGGTGTTCATGAACAAAGCATCGGTATTCCTCCTCAGTTCCATAATCATGACCGGTATTTTACTTAGCCTTATCCTCGCCTTCCCTTCCGATGCTCGAGCAGAAGCGACCCGCTATGTGAAAGCTGGCGGGGCTGGCGACGGAACCTCCTGGGCCACTGCCTCCGGCACCCTCCAGGCCATGATCGATGCGGGGGAAGTAGCCGGTGGAGGCACGATATGTGTGGCAGCCGGGACTTACACACCAACAATCGAGATTGATGGAGTTGGGCCTCGTTTTCGAAGTTTTCAGATGAGAAGCAATGTTCGTATTTATGGCGGTTTCCCCAATACCGGCAGCCCGAGTTGGGTTGATCGGAATTGGGAACTTTATAAAACCGTATGCAGCGGTGAAATTGGGAATGCGGGAACGAAAGCCGATAACTGTTACCATGTCTTTAATAATTTCATGGTCAACAATTACAATGATCTTACCACTCTCGATGGATTCTTCATTACCGGAGGCAATGCCGATGATGAAAAACAGAGAGGTGGCGGAATGTTCAACGAATTCTCTGATCCGACAATAATCAACTGCACGTTCTTAGAAAACTCCGCCGTATATGGTGGCGGAATGTTCAACTGGGATTCCGATCCTTCACTTATCAATTGCACGTTTTATGGCAACTCCGCTGAGTGGGATGGCGGAGGAATTCACAATGGGAATTCCGATGCGACTATGGCTGAGTGTGTTTTCCAGCATAATTCAGCGCATGAAGGCGGTGGAATATATAATGACGATTCTTCTATCAATCTCGTGAACTGCGAATTTATCTGTAATTCAGGAAGCCGTTCAGGCGGTGGAATATATAATGACGACTCCTGGGGAATAATCACCAACTGCACATTTACCGGTAACTCAGCTAATGGGAATGAAGGGGTGTACTGGGGTGAGGGCGGAGGGATGTTCAACAAATATTCTTTCGCATTGATAATTAATAGCACTTTCAATAACAACAGCGCCGACTATGGTGGCGGAATGAGTATCTATTCCGTCCAATTCCCGTTATCCCTCGCGCTGGTCAACTGTACCTTCTACAAAAATTCGGCAAATCTGAATGGTGGTGGGATATATAATCAAGAACACTCCACCCCGCACATTATTAATTCTATTCTATGGGGGAATACTGCAGTACAAGCAGGGAACCAGATATACGATGACCCTACCTCTTTGTTTGACGCAACGTACTGTAATATCGAGGGAGGGTTTACAGGCTCCGGGAATATCGATATGGATCCCATGTTCGTCAGTCCCGGGAGTGGTGATTTCCATTTACTTCCCGATTCACCCTGCATTAATGCCGGTTCCAACTCAGCACCGAATTTGCCTGCTGAGGATTTCGAGGGTGATCCGCGGATTTCTAATGGAATAGTAGATATGGGGGTCGATGAAAGTCATTATACCTCTCCGTTAGTCACCACTGGGAGTGTCACAGATATAACAGGGAGTTCCGCTGTCCTTCACGGTAACCTGGACAACATGGGTAATGCCGGTACGGTGACAGTTTCATTTGAATATGGTAATAATCAGGGCGGGCCATACCCCTATATAAGCGGTTCTCAAAAGATGAGCGGGCCGGGAGGCTTCTCTCAGACCATCGATCATTTGAATAACGGGGTAACATACTATTATCGTGCAAAAGTGATAGGCGGAGGAGCGGATTGGGGAAAAGAAAAGCAGTTCAGTATTGTATCCATACCGGAATGCTGGTATGTCCATTCAGGCGCGGGGCCGGGTGGGGACGGCGCTTCATGGGCGCAGGCCTTTAATAATCTCCACGAAGCACTCGATTGCGCATGTATTTTGGATGAAATCTGGGTTGCGGCTGGAACATATACCCCGGCCAGGCCGGGGGAACCGGGCACCCGCAGCGATTCTTTCCGGATGAAAAATGGCGTGGAAATCTATGGCGGCTTTCCGAACACCGGCAATCCTGGATGGGAAGACCGAGACTGGAACTCACATAAGACATTCCTGAGCGGCGAAATCGGGAATCCGGGAACAAAGGCAGACAACTGCTACCACGTTTTTTATCACCCTGAAGGGCTGGCGCTGGATAACACTGCTATCCTTGACGGCTTTGTTATCGCCGACGGCTATGCCGATGGATATACAGATCCAGCCGATAAAGGTGGAGGCATGTACAACGAACAGTGCTCCCCAACAGTGAGAAACTGTTCTTTTCTCAGCAATGGGGCGTTTCTGGGCGGCGGGATGCTCAACTATTCCGGCGCCTCTCCGGATGTGACCGGCTGTACCTTCTCAGATAATTCAGCTTTCGATTCCGGAGCAGGGATGGCTAATTACGAAGCTTCACCTACGGTGACCAACTGTGCCTTTTTAACCAATACAACGACATACGGGAATGGCGGAGGAATGTTCAACTATCAGGCTAATCCGATAGTCAATGATTGCACCTTTTCCGACAATTCAGCGTCAGATTATGACGGTGGCGGGATATATAATGAAGAGTCAGCCCCTCTGATAACCGGATGCGTATTCTCAGAAAATCAGGCTAAGCATGGTGGGGGCTTGATTAACCTCTATTGCTCACCAGTTGTTTCTCAATGCACATTTGCCAATAATGAGGCGGGGGGCGGGGGTGGATTGTCCAATATTGAGTCAGATCTTGTACTTACAAACTGCACGTTCCACGGGAATAGCGCGGTTGGAGCCGGAGGGCTGGCAATCCTTTGCTATTATGCTTCGGTTTCCGTCACTAATTGCAGCTTCTTCAATAACTCAGCTGTAGAAATGGGAGGTGGGGCCGTAATCGATGGATTCGAGGATGTATTTATAACTAACTGTCTTTTCTGGGGAGATACTTCCGGAACAGCCACTAAAACAATAGACGAGATATTTGTGTTTCAAGGCGCTCCCACCGTTAGCTATTCCGATGTCCAGTCAAATCCCGGTTCTCCGGTCTTCCCTGGAATCGGTAATATCAGCGCTAATCCGCTCTGGGCAAATCCCGGCAGCGGGGATTTCCACCTACTTCCAAATTCGCCCTGCATCGATGCCGGAACGTATTCGGCGCTCAGTATGTCTTACACAGATTTCGAGGGAGATCCCCGTCTGGTTGGCAACAGAGTGGATATGGGAGTCGACGAGTGGTCAATATGGTATTACGACAGAAATCACAACCAAAGAATCAGCTATAGCGAAATGGTTGCCGCACTCACGGACTATATGAAAGGAGATGTTAGTTATTCCCAAATGATTCATGCTCTGATGCATTACCTCACTGGCCATATCTCTCCCGTGATCAGTGAATGCTCACATATTAACAAGGGGTTGTGGGTAGAAACCGGGTGCCCGTGGTGTGGCGATGGGTATGGAGTGAGCATAAGCATCGAGGGTAATACCTTAAGTATGATACATAAGAACGCGGTTTATCACAGTTGTCCCGAGGACATTCTGGTAACTCTGGAAGTCGAGGGGAATCTGCTTAAGGTGACTGAAGTAGATGTGGGGGATTTAATATGTCTTTGTCTGAGTTGCTATGACGTCGAATCCACAATTATCAACTTGCCACCGGGCACCTATAAACTGGAGTATTACTGGTATGATTATGAATCCTGCCCAGGGCTCTACGATACATGGTTTACAATTGGCCCCTAGTTAATCATATTGATTCTAGCTGTCAGGCATGTATTTAGAGAAACAAATCTAAATGCCTGTCTTCAAGTAACTCCTGCAACTTCAATAATCCCGGCTTCCCGGATTTCATAACTTTGGGTTGTGCCCACCGGTTCCTCATTTCCTCTATAATACAGACAGGGGGCATCGCTTGAATCGATGCCTGTAAGAAGATGACCAACAACGATATTCAAACCTTTGTCAAGCACTTCAGCGAAATCCGGCCGTTCAACAGGGTGCTGGGACTGACTGCCGAATCGATGGATATCGAAAACGCCAGCGTCCGGCTGCCCATGCGGGATGATCTCAGCGGGAATTCGGTATTCAGGACAATTCACGGCGGCGTGATATCCGCACTCATGGATATCTGCGGCGGGTTCGTTGTATTCCTGGATCTCTACAAAAAGGCGAAAAAGCCGCTGAGCGACCAGGAGATGCAGAAATTCACCCGGATCGCCACTATCGATATCCGTATCGATTACCTCCGCCCGGGAATCGGCGAGGAATTTGTCGCCTCCGGTTACATCATCCGGACCGGGAAAAAAGTGGCGGTGGTGAGAACCGAACTGCACAACGAAAAACAGGTCCTCATCGCTGTAGGCACCAGCACCTATATCGTCGGATAGAACAGAAAAGCGGTGTACTGATGGCTCAAATAAGAGGGCCCCTTGATATCCTCAAACTACTGGATAAATCCAACTGCGGCAAATGCAAGCGAAAAACCTGCCTGGCGTTTGCGGGGGCTGTCTTCAAAGGAGAAGCCAGGCTTTCCGAGTGCCCGAATCTGGATCAGGAGACAATCGACAAATACAGTCAGATGGAATCCAGTCACATATCCGCCGACCGCCTCGCGGACAATGCCATGGCGGAACTGAAGAAAGAGATTCAGCCCCTCGATCTTCGCTCAGCCGCCGAACGGCTCGGGGCCGA
>CAZDMY010000113.1:0-5710 GCA_964506405.1 uncultured Dehalococcoidia bacterium
TGGATGGCCGCCGCGATCCCGCCCGGCCCCGCCCCAATGATTGTGACTTCTTGGCTGTTCATGATTGCATTATGGGATTATCCTGGCAAACTGTGCAGTCCGGTATTTCAATAACCCTCAAACTAAGGAGCCAGCAAACCAGTTAACTCCTCAACCAGCATTGGCACCGCAAACCCATGGGCTGCATTCCAGAGAGTAGCGCGATGAAGCGGCTCGCTGTAGGTGGCAGTACCATCGATTGCCATAAAGACCTCAAATCCGCGTACAAATGCCGAACGTGCTGTGGTCTCGCAGCAGAGGTGCGTCATCACGCCGCATACGATCACTTGCCGGATACCTTTATCCCGCAGCAGGGTTTCCAGTTCGGTTTGGTGAAAGGCATCGTACTGGCTCTTTTCGATAACGATAGCTTGAGACGTATCCAGCATGGAAGCAATCTCCCATGAAGAGGTCCCGCGCCTGATCAGATCCCGCCACCAGACACTCATCATGCCGGCGTCAGCTTCGGTGTTCTGATGCCGGGTAAAAACGATGGGCAGTTTCTTAGCTGCGCATGCTTCAACGAGTTGCGAAATGCGTGGTATGATAGCCGGCGCCGACGGGACAAAGGCATGCGAGCTTTCCTCAAGAAAATACTGCTGCATGTCCAGTACCAGCAGGGCACAGTGCGGCGACGCAGGCAGCAGCACGTGATGTTTTTTCAATCCTTCAACATCCCGAAGCATATCCCGAGCCTTTACATCAATGGAATCCGTGGTAAAGTAGCGTTCCTTTTTCATTCTATTTGCTCGATCGCCTGCATCATCCTCACCGCGTCGCGAAGCGATTTGGGCTCGTGGGTGCGGATATGCGAAACTCCGTGCTGCCAGGCCCAGATCTCGACCGCCAGCGTGCCGATCCCTCTCTCACTGAGCCGGCGGCCCAGCACCGCCCCGATAAACGATTTTCGCGATGCCGAGAGGTATAGTTTGCATCCGAACTTTTTCAGCTTATCGATATGCCGCAACACCATCAAACTGGGCTCCGGGTTCCCTCCCAGGAACAATCCCATGCCCGGATCGAGGAGGATTCGCTCTCGGGAAATGCCGGCTGAATCAAGAGTTCTTAATTGTTGGGTGAAGAATTCGTCCAGTTCTTCCAGGATTATGGCATGATCGCGAACGGTGCGCTCCGCATGCGGTCCCTGGTTACGGGCAAACATGATCACCACCGGCAAATCGGCCTTTCTTATCACCTCAACAGCGGCTGGATCCCTCAGGCCGGTAATATCGTTGATCATATCCGCGCCCTGTGATATGACGAATTCCATCACCTGCGGTTTGTAGGTATCCACCGATACAGCTATTCCGTCTTTCTTCAAAGCTTGAATCACCGGAGCCAGCCTTTCGATTTCCTGTTCGGCCGTGATTTTTTCTCCGTCGGGATTGGAGGATTCCGCCCCGATATCCACAATGTCCGCACCATCTGCAACCAGTCTCAGGCCTTGCTCGATGGCCGCCCCAGTATCCAGATAACGGTTGCCGTCTGAGAAGGAATCGGGTGTAATATTCAGGATGCCGGCGATTTTCAATTCGGACAAAGTTTTCATCCCTTTCGCTGTTCTTTTGGCAGGTAGGGAATCAATCCCTTCCGGTAAGCTTCTTCCTGAACTTCTCCGGGCTGATCGCGAATGTCGACGATTAGCCCGTCAACCGAAATCAACCATACCAGAGGGTTATCGTCGAGCAGACTGGGCAGCGTCCATTCCGGTTCGAACTGCATGATATCCAGCAGTTCCATTATCCGGGATGATTTCGTAGCTGCAGTCGTCGTACTGGTTTCCATCAGCCTGCATAGTTCCTTAGCTGGAATATGAGGCACCTGGTCCTTATCGAACAGGAAATTAATTCTACCGATAGTATATACGATAGCCGCAGCCCAGGTAGTCGTTCGTCCTCGGGTCAGTGGTGAGGGGTTTTCGTTGCACAGTTCGGCCGTCATCCGGCGGCACATTTCCTTATACTCTTGATTCAAATATGCATCACAGAAATTATCAGTCCAGTCGGTGATGGTTTCATAAATGGGCCGCATGCTTTCCGGTATACTGGGTCCACCCGGCGCAGCTGACCCTTTTCTATTACTACGTGAACTTACCAGCGGAGACTTTCTCAGTTCGGGTCCATCCGATTCCCGGGGCAGCCCCGGCTCGTTTTTGGAAAGGTAACCTCGCAGAAAATCGATGGCGCCGGGCGTTTCGTTCCAGAATTCTACGTTCTTCCGCCAGTACAGGTATGCCTCGTCGGGACCACCAACTATAATATAACCGGCGCTTACTTCCGCCGGTTGCAGATGACGCTTTTTAACCAGCTCCTGAGCGACAAGGGGGAGAGCACCCACCGCGTCGCCAAGCGCTTCTTCAGCATCGGATTTCAGTCCTAATTGAAGCAGCGCCAGCACCTGGCCATACAATAGTTCGGGCATCAAGTCATCTTTATATTGCTGTGCAATTGCCAGCACATCCCAGGGCCGCTGAAGTACGAAGTTACAAATAACCGCAAGACTTCGCACTCCCTGATTGTCGCCTGGATTCAGCGATAGAGTTGTATTGAAAACATCCAGGGCATCTTCTATGAATCCTTTTTCCAGTAATTTCAGACCATAGCCGTGATACGCCCGCAGAAAAGGCCGGTTACCAATGAATACCCAGGGCAAACGGTCTCGTCCGATGGAAAACTCCCCCGGGAAACAGTCAAATCCCATGTCGACGGCACGCTCCCAAAGCTGAAAGGCTTCTGCTTCACGATCGGTTTCGTCAAGCAATATGGCAAGGTTGTGGTATATATGTATAAATTCGGGGAATTCTTTGATAAGCCGGCGATAACCCCGTTCAACTTTGGCAATACTCCCTTTCGTGCCGCTGTTCCGTAGATCTAAAAGATCATCGAATCGTTCGTACTCTTTCCGGCTCAACCCCGGGTATTCGAATTCCCACTCATTTTCACCCATACTGATCAGGCGAATAGGGGGGCTATTTTTCGGTCTGTTCTTTTTTGCCATGTTATCCTTCTCGACTCGATAGCATATTCTCCGTTCTTGAATTGTAGAATTTAGAGGAGGATGCCAGATACTGAAGCCGGAGCAGGTGCAGTTCATCGTAACTTATCTGCCCCTGGAAGGCATCAAATACCGGCTTCAGTTGTTCGGTACCCCATCGCTCAAATTCCTCCAGAATCTTTTGCTGTACATCCGCCGGAAGATCGGACTGGGAGGCAAATCCATCATCATGCCGTAGCGGATTGCCATCTCTGGTGTATTTGTAAAGATGATTGACGAGAGTGGACCGCTTAACGTTGTACTCTCCCATAAGCTGCCCTATAGACTTACCGGAATTGAATTCTTCACCGATGGTGATGTAACGTTTCTTAGTAGCCGATCCGGGCCTCGCAGCCACATCCCGTGTTTTACGCTGTTTCAGCCTTTCGTCTATGCCGTGTTCGGCACAATAATCACGAATAAGGTCCAGAAAGAACCGTCCGTATTTTTCCAGCTTCACCGAACCGACACCGTGCAATTGAATCAGGGCGTCGGCCGACTGAGGATAGAAGGTGGCCATCTCGATCAGGGTTTTATCAGGGAAAACAGCGTATGGCGGGATTCCCGCTTCATTGGCAAGCGTTTTGCGTTTTTGCCGCAATATTTCGAAAAGCGCGCTATCCGCCGAACCGCTGAACACAAGGCTTTTTCTATCCGCGGTATCCTTGCGCTCCTCCCATTTTGCCCAGACCTGTTCTTCCTTTTTGAGCACCTTGATTCCCAGCGGCGTGAGTACCAGGCTGCCGTACTGGGAATCCTGCACCAGCAGTCCCTTTTGAATGAACTGCCGGGAAAGATGGTGCCACTGCTTCCTGGAAAATGACTTCCCCGCTTCATAGGCTTCAAGTTCATGGTGACCGAACTGAGTTATTTTCTGCGAGCGGGAACCCCGAAGAATATCGATAATATGCCCGGCGCCAAACCGTTGCCCGGTCTTGTTGACACACCACAGGAATCGCCGTGCCATAAGGGTTACATCCACTAGCGCCTGTTGTTCGCCGGTGCAGTTATCGCACATTTCGCATTCTGTTTCAACGGGTTCCTCCCCAAAATATCGGAGTAGAGATACACGCCGGCATTGATCGGATTCGGCCAATCCCACCAGGGCGTTCAACTGTATACTGGCAATTCTCTGCTCGTTGGGATCCTTTTGTTTAATGAAGTACTGTATTTTCTGAATATCGGCATAACTGAAGAGCAACAGGCAATGGGCTGTTAAGCCGTCCCGGCCGGCACGGCCGATCTGCTGGTAATAACTTTCGATGTTACCGGGCAGATCGTGATGCAGGATGAAACGGATATTGGGCTTATTTATCCCCATACCGAAGGCAATGGTAGCGACGATGATCTGAGTATTATCGCGGATGAAGCTTTCCTGGTTTTCGCGCCGTTCATTATCCGTCAACCCGGCATGATAAGGCCTGACCGAGAATCCTTCAGCAGCCAGCGCCTCAGCCAGTTCGTCCACCTGTCTACGGCTGAAACAATAGATGATCCCCGATTGCCCGGAGAACTCCTGAATAAATCGAAGGGTTTGCAGGAACGGATTCTCCTTGGGAACGATCTCGAGGAAAAGATTGGGCCGATTGAAGCTGGCCAGAAATTGATTTGATGTTTTGAATCGAAGCGATTGCTTGATATCCTGGCGTACCCTCTCTGTTGCGGTGGCTGTCAGCGCCAGGCACACTGCGCCGGGGAACCGCTTTCGGATTTCGGCAATCTGACGGTACTCGGGGCGGAAATCATGGCCCCATTCGGAGATGCAATGGGCCTCGTCGATGGTAAGGCAATCGATCTGTTGCGAGGCCAGCAATGCCAGAGTCTTTTCCATAAGCAGCGTTTCCGGTGCAACATAAAGCAACCGGACCTTGCCGCACACAATACGCCCCACGTTTTCCCGGTATTCTTCGTTCGAAAGCGAACTGTTCAGGAAAACCGCCTCAATACCGAACTCCCCAAGTTGCTCCACCTGATCTTTCATAAGCGAGATAAGCGGGGAAACGACGACGGTTAAGCCTTCAAATATCAGGGCGGGTATCTGATAGCACAGGGATTTTCCACCGCCGGTGGGCATAATCACCAGCGTATCTTTGCGCTTCAGGACATTTTCGATGATCTCCCGCTGCAGCGGGTGGAATTTCTCATAACCGAAAACCTGCTTCAATATCGTTTCTGGTTTGTCCTTCATCTACGCATCTCAACCTATCCCGCGATTTGTATACTCGATTAGCTTCAGCTATCTACTCAAACTGAAATATTAAGCACCTTTACAGGGTCGATTTTCCCTGAAAATCGCCCTACCCGCAATGCAGGTACTGGTCCACCAGCTTACGAATTTCGTCCCCTTTCAGATAGAGCTTCTCGCTCAGGTTTCTATCGTTATACGACTGGAGATGACCGGCCACACCGTCGATCAGTACGGGAGAGAATACGTCATCCTGCTGGTAAATTGCCCGGTCCCGTAACAGGTGTTCAGCGGAATCCCAGCATGAGGTCGGCAGGGTGGGCAATCCTGTCTGCATCATTTTGGTTTCTGCAGGTGACATGTTCACGTCTACGTAGAGTTTTTCCGCCAGATCGAGGGCATCCTCCCTCTGGAAACCTCTGCGTGCAGCAACTGCCAGACCGGCCATTAGCA
>CAZDMY010000113.1:5720-7523 GCA_964506405.1 uncultured Dehalococcoidia bacterium
TATTTGCCGAGCCATCGGGCACGCGGAATTCTACAGTCTGGCTCTCGGCAAAATCAGGGAACCGACCAGTCTCCAGGGGATTGACACCTTTGACCATATTGCTTGCGCCGAGCCAGCCCAGAGGAACCCTCACCAGTGCCGCTCGGTTCTGCTCACCCCAACTGACATTGGTGGGCGCTTCCTGATTGGGTTGTAATCTCAAATAAGAAACCGGAACCGTGTTGCCGAAAGCAGTCAGGGAAGGGGCCAGACACAAGTACCCGGCGATGACCTTTTTTGCTGTATCGGTAAGCTGGTTGTTTTCCACCAGCACGTTTTTCCCGTTGGTATCGGTCAGAAGCGTATGGACATGAAGCCCGTTGCCGGCATGTCCTACCAGTATCTTGGGCGCGAAACTGATGGTCACGCCATATTTATAAGCCACCGTCCGCAGGGCCCATCTGGCGACCACGATCTGGTCGGCAGCCTCTTCAATGGGAACAGGCAGGAATTCGATTTCCCCCTGTTCCATCTCCTGATCTCGTCCCCGGATATTCCCTACTTCGGAGTGACCGTATTTGACCCTTCCACCGGTTTGGGAGATGGCATTCAGCGCTTCCAGCCGGAACGCCTCGCTTTTACAGAACGGAGTCGATTCGTGATATCCCTTTTGTGAAGCTATGGGATAGAGAGGGTCGGTCTCTTTCATGATATAGTACTCAAGCTCCCCCATCGCCTGCAACTGCAATCCGGTTTCACGCTTAAGGATATCGTGCGCCTTCTTTACCACGGCTTCAGGGGCGCTGGGCAACGGCCTGCCGCCCCGGGTGTAGTAAGAGCATAGAATATCCAGTGTGGGTATCGAGGTAAACGGATTCAGAAACGCGGTACTGAAGCGTGGAATGACATAGAGATCGCTTGATGCCGAATCGATATAGGAAAACAAACTGGAACCATCTACTCGTTCGCCGGAGGACAGCAGACGGTCCAATTGATCCTTCGAATTGATGCCGCAGTTGATGGTCTTGAGCCGCCCGTCCCCACCAACAAAACGATAATTGACAATCCGAATGTCGTGATGCTCGATGAACCTGATCAGGTCCGCCCTGGTGAAATCGGCCGGCAGTTTATCGAGAAATCGTACCAGTTTGTTGGGATTGAGCGCTATGTGCTGGTTTTCCATCTTCTCCACCCCGTTTCATATTCAAATCTACCTTTCAGAATCGTATACTATGGCATATTCTCCACTGGTTTCGTTCACCGTTAGCTGAACTTCATGCTGGATCAGTTCTGTATCAATGCGATCCAGGCTGAGCATCAGAGAGACCGGGATGGTATAGGTGCCTGTTTGGATCAACTTAAGCTTGTGTTCGGTTGTGAGAGGCACACCCGGTTCAAGATCCACATTTACCACCGGGAACGACAAAGGTTCGATCTCGACAGGCAGCTTTTCAATTCCCACGACGGTATCGTCGACCTCAGTATTAGCTGTAATGGTGGAAAAGAGTGATATAGTGCTCCCCTCTCTGATTTCACCGGAAATGGCAAGTTCCATACTGCCCATCGAAGGCAGAGGGACGGTCCGTCTGATCAGGTCAATATTCGCATATGCGGCCGTTCTGATTTCATCCTGAACTTCATCATTGGCGATTCCTTTGAGGAAATCTATAATCAGATCAGAATCGTTTTCCCTGAGTGCGATATCTGTCAGAGTGAAGACAGCTCTTTCCCGGACATACGGATCAGGATCGCTCGAAATGATGTGTTTAAGTTCGTCGATATAGTCCGCGGGGGGATCTAACTGCATCTCTTCCAGGGATTCAA